>DASSUE010000292.1:0-3201 GCA_035707305.1 Gemmatimonadales bacterium | reverse complement strand
CAACGCGCTGCTCGGCGCCGGCATCGGGATCGGGCTCGCGATCGTGGGCGCGGGGATCGGTCTGGGCCGGATCGGCGGCTCGGCGGCCGAGGCCATCGCGCGGCAGCCCGAGGCCACCGGCGAGATCCGCGGCGCGGCGCTACTCTTCGCGGTGCTCCTCGAGGGCGCCACGATCATCGCCCTGGTGTTCGCGCTTCTGTTCAAGCTCATCGCATAACGCGTCATGGAGTCCGGCATGCTCACGCTGCTCGCAGTGGCCGCCGAAACCGAGGGGCCTGTCTCGCCGTTCGAGGTGAACTTCGGGCTCTTCTTCTGGACCTGGGTGGTCTTCGCGCTGCTCTTCGTCCTGTTGAAGAAGTACGCCTGGCCGTCGATCCTCCGGACCACCGAGGAGCGGGAGCGTGCCATCGCGGCACAGCTGGCGGACGCGGAGCGGAACCGCGCCGAGTCCGCGAAGCTGCTGGAAGAGCAGAAGAAGCTGTTGGCGGAGGCCCGCACCTCGGGGCACCAGCTGCTGGTGGACGCGCGGAACGCTGCCGACAAGGAACGGGCCCACGCGCTCGAGAAGACGAAGCAGGAACAGGACGAGCTGCTGGCGCGCGCTCGGCGGGAGATCGCCGCCGAGCGCGATCGGGCGGTGGAGGACATCCGGCGCGAGGCGGTGGACCTGTCCCTCGCGGCGGCGTCGAAGCTGATTGGCAAGCGGCTCGACGCCGGCACCGACCGGAAGCTGGTGGAGGAATATCTGGCGACGCTGGAGTCCGCGAAGTGAGGTCGGTGACGATCGCGCGGAACTACGCCGAGGCGCTGTTCACGCTCGGCGAGCAGGCGGACGCGACGGCCGCGTACGGCGAGCTGATCGAGGCCCTGGCCGCTGCGATCCGGAACACGCCGCGGATCGGCGATCTGCTGCTCTCGCCCCGCGTCCCGAAGCTGGAGAAGGTGCGGCTCATCGGCGAAGGGCTGAAGGGGGCGCCCAAGCCGTTCCGCCTGTTCGTGCAGGCGGTGGTAAAGCGCCTGCGCGCGCCGCTGTTGTCCGAGATCGCGGTCGAATACGCCCGGCTGCTGGATGAAAAGCTGGGACGGGTACGGGCGGGGGTCACGCTTGTGCAGGAGCCCGATGCGGCGCTGAGCCGCGCCATCGAGGAGCGCTTGAGCACGGCACTCGGGAAGCAGGTGATCGCGCGGTTCTCCGCCGATGCCGAGATCTTGGGGGGCACGATCGTGCGGATCGGCGATCGGATCTACGACGGCTCGGTTCGACGGCGCATGGCTCGGCTCCGGAGGCAGCTGCTGGGGTAGGATGGCCGGATGGACTGATGGCCATCGGGCCATCAGTCCAACACCGTGTGCAGGTCGTAGCTCAGGCCGTGCTGTTCCAGCAGTGACACGTACTCTCCCGCAAAATCGCGCTCGCGGTGCCGGTGCTCCTGGTGGCGGATGTAGTCCATCAGGCGCCCATCGTGTTCCGGGCTCACGCTGAACGCGGCGTAGCCTCGCTGCCACTCGAAGGCGGCCCGATGCGGAAATGACCGCCGAACCCAGCGGCAGCTGCCCGCCTTCACGATCTGCACCAGGCCGGCGATGGTGGCGGTGGCGGGAATTTCCAGGTAGAGGTGCAGGTGATCTCGGGTGGCACCGGCACAGAGGAGCCGGGCCTGCTCGGCTTCGACGATGGTGCTGATACGGGCGAAGAGCCGTCCGCGCCATTCAGGATCGAGCCAGGGACGTCGCGCCCGTGTGCTCCACACCAGGTGCACCCGCACCTGGGCATACGTACCGGCCATCGCGGGTCTCCTTTCCGACCGACGGCACCGCGCATCATCGTCCCCGTGCTGCATCTCGGCGTCACCTCGGTGTCGCGCGCCGGGGCCGATTCGCGCCTATCTTTCCGCGCCATGAAGCCGCTGTTTCCGTTCGGTGCAGGGACCACGAACCGGCGAGTGATGCTCCGGTCCGCGGTGGGAGACTGGGCCGAGCGGCTCATGGAGGAAGCGGAACGGCGGGTGGCGCCGGCGCGCTACGTCCGCCCTCCCGGCGCGCTGCCCGAGGTCGGCTTCCTGGCGGCCTGTACCCGCTGCGGCGACTGTGTGCGCGCCTGCCCCGCGCACGCCATCGTGATGGTTCCGCCCGACGGTGGCCTGGCCGCCGGAACGCCCCGGCTGGAGCTGGACCACGAGCCGTGCATCGCGTGTCCCGACATGCCGTGTGCGCGGGCGTGTCCCACGGCGGCGCTCACGGTGCCCGCCGAAGGATGGACCGGCTATCGGCTCGCGGCGCTCGAGTTCTACCCGGAGCGTTGCATCACATACCGTGGCACCAGCTGCCGGGTATGCGTGGACAGCTGCCCAGTCGGCGCCACGGCGCTGATCATCGACGACACCGGTCACCCGGCCATTCGCCATGAGGGGTGCGTGGGCTGCGGCGTGTGTGTCCGGGCCTGCGTAACCCACCCATCGTCGTTCACGCTTCATCACGCGGAGATCTGATGACCGGCGTGCCGTATCGGGTAGACAAGCCGTGGGGATACGAGCTCGTCTGGGCGAAGACCGATCGCTACGTCGGCAAGATCCTGCACGTGAAAGCGGGCCACATCCTGAGTCTCCAGTATCACAATCGCAAGGACGAGACGATGCACGTGCTGCGCGGCGAGCTGATCCTGCGGACCCAGAACGGCGAGACGCTGGAGTCACGCCCCTTCCGCGCCGGCGAGAGCGCGCACATTCCCGCCAAGCTGATCCACCAGATCGAGGCGGTCGAGGACAGCGACGTCCTCGAGGCCTCCACTCCCGAACTGGACGATCTTGTTCGACTCCAGGACCGCTACGGCCGAGGCTGATCCATGCAGGTGATCATTCCACTCGCGGGCAAAGGCACCCGCCTTCGCCCGCACACGCATCTCGTCCCCAAACCACTTCTCAAGGTCGCCGGCCGGCCGGTGATGGACTGGGTGATGGATACGCTCGAGGGCCTCGAGGTGACCGAGCTCATCTTCATCACCGGCCACCTGAAAGAGCAGGTCGAGGCCTACGCCCGCGCCCGCTATCCGATTCCGTCGCGGTTCATCGAGCAGAAGGTGCAGGACGGGACCGCCGGAGCGGTCAACCTGGCGCGCCCCTACGTGCGTGAGCCGGTCCTCATCATCTTCGTGGACACGGTGTTCGAGGCCGATCTCACGCTCATCAACCGGAGCGACGCCGA
>DASSUE010000291.1:0-12021 GCA_035707305.1 Gemmatimonadales bacterium | reverse complement strand
CCGCGCGCGGTCGGCGTCGTGGCCCAGCACCACGAGGACGGGCGCGAGCCCGGCATCCAGCGCCCGCGTTGCCGCCCGGCGGAGCAGCGAGACGCCTTCCAGCTTCAGCAGAAGCTTGTTACGACCCATGCGAGTCGAGGCTCCCGCGGCCAGCACCACGCCCGCGACGGGTTGAACCATGCGCCATTGTAGGCGCCGCGCGACGCCGGCGCACGGGGCCTTGCTCGCCCCGCACTTACTGCGTACGATTGCCGTATGTGTCCGATGCGCATGTCCACGAAGACCCCGAAGTGCACCAAAGGCGGGGAGCCTTGGTTGGCGTGAGCGCGTCGAAATCCGCCAGCATCAGGAACCCCGCCCCGCAGTCGCCCGGCGGGGTCGCTTGTTTGTGGACCCGGTCGAGCTGACGCGGACGTTGGTCGCGGTGGAGTCGCCCACCGGCGCCGAAGGTCCCGTCGTGGACCTCGTGGCGTCGCTGCTCGACCGGGCCGGCTACCGGGTAACCCGCCAGCCGGTGAGTCCGGGTCGGCACAACATCTACGCCTGGCGAGAGCCGCCGACTGTCGTCTTCTCGACCCACCTCGATTGCGTACCGCCGTACCTTCCGCTCAGCGAGGACGACGAATGGGTTCACGGGCGGGGCGCCTGCGACGCCAAGGGACTCGTCGCGGCGATGACCGCGGCCGCGGAGCGTCTCGCGGAACGCGGCGAGCGGCGCGTCGGGTTGTTGTTCGTGGTCGGGGAGGAGAACGGATCGGACGGCGCCCACGCCGCGGCGGCGCTCGAGCCCAAGGGGCGGTTTCTCGTAAACGGTGAGCCGACCGAGAACCGGTTGTGCATCGGCCAGAAGGGGTCGATCCGCTTCGATGTCCTGGCGACCGGACGCGCCGCACACTCGGCCTATCCCGACGAAGGCTGCTCGGCCGTTGAAGCTTTGCTCGATACTCTGGAGCGAATCCGGCGCCTGCCGCTGGACGTCGATCCGCTGCTGGGGCCGTCGACGCTCAACGTCGGCACCATTCAGGGCGGCGTCGCGCCCAACGTGCTGGCTCCCTCCGCGCGTGCCCAGGTGCTCATCCGCACGGTGGGGTCCACCGACGCGCTCCGGAAGCAGGTTGCCGCTACCGCGGGTCCCGGTGTTCGGGTGACGGTCGGACTCGAGATACCGGCCTACAAGGGCACGGCCCCAGAGGGGTGGGAAACGACAGTGGTTAGCTACGCCAGCGACCTTCCGTTCTTCACGGGCTGGGGTCGGCGCTTCCAGCTGGGCCCGGGCACGATTCGAGTCGCGCACACCGACGCCGAGCGAATTCGCAAGGCGGATCTGCACCGCGGAGTCGAGCTGTACGTGCGGCTCGCCGAGGACTTGTTGGCATCGGAGGCAGCATGACGGCGCGGGTCCCGGTCGCGGTGCTCGGTGCCACGGGCACGGTCGGCCAGAAGTTCGTCAGGTTGCTCGCGGATCATCCCTGGTTCGAGATCGCGGCGCTGGCGGCCTCGGATCAGAGCGTGGGCCGGCCGTATGGCGAGGTGGTCCGGTGGCGGGAGACAATCGCCCTTCCCGACCGGCTGGCGGGGATAACCATCGCGCGGTCGGTCCCGCCACTCCAGGTGCCGGCGCGCATCGTCTTCTCCGCGCTCGATGCCGAGGTCGCCAAGGATATCGAGCAGGGCTTCGCTCGGGCCGGCGCGCTCGTCGTCACGAACACCCGGGTGCATCGCATGGAGCCGGACGTCCCGCTCCTGATTCCGGAGATCAACGCCGGCCACCTGGCCCTGGTGGCCCGCCAGCGTGCGCGGCGGGGTTGGTCGGGGGCGATTCTGGCCAATCCCAACTGTTCCACCGCCGGCCTCGTGCTCGCCCTCGCGCCGCTGCAGCGAGCCTTCGGCGTGGAGAAGGTGTTCGTGGCCACGATGCAAGCGGTCTCCGGCGCCGGTTATCCCGGCGTGCCGTCGCTCGACATCCTGGGCAACGTCGTGCCGTTCATCGGGGGTGAAGAAGAAAAGATGGAGCGCGAGACCTGCAAGATTCTGGGTCAGCTGAACGGCGATGTGGTGACCCAGGCACCGATCCCGATGAGCGTGCACACGAACCGGGTCGCTGTCGTGGACGGCCACTTCGAAGTCGTGTCGGTCGGCCTCGGGCGCCGTGCGACACCAGACGAAGCGATCGCCGTGCTGCAGGCGTTCCGCGGCTCCGAGCGGGTGAGCGCGCTTCCCTCGAGTCCTGCGCGGCCGGTCGAAGTGGACCTCCGGCCCGACCGTCCGCAGTCCCGGCTCGACCTGGAGCGGGGGGGAGGCATGACGGTCACGGTGGGCCGAGTTCGCCCGTGTCCGGTGCTGGATCTCCGGTTCGCGCTCCTCAGCCACAATACGATCCGCGGGGCTGCCGGGGCGGCAGTCCAGATCGCCGAGCTGCTGGTCGCCGAAGGACTGGCCGGGGACTGAGATGATCGTTTGCAAGTTTGGCGGTACATCGGTCCAGGACGCCGCCGCGGTCCGGCGACTTATCGGCATCCTGCGGTCCCGCACAGCCGAACGCCCGGTCGTGGTCGTGTCGGCGCTCGCGCGGATCACCGACGGGCTCCTGGAGATCGCTCGGACTACCGAAGCCGGCAAGCCGGATTACCGCGGGCTCGTCGATGCCATGGTGATGCGGCATGCGGACATGGCCGCGGAGCTCGACGGCGCCTCGTCTATGGAGGCCATTCGGCAGGAAGCCGACGGCCTTCGCCGGGAACTGGACGCCGCGGCGGGGCGGCGGCTCCACGCCCGCGAGCTCGACGCCGTCCTCGCCCGCGGCGAGCTGTGGAGCTCGCGCCTGATCACAGCGGCGCTCGCGGGCGCGGGCATCTCCGCCGGCTGGGTGGACGTCCGGTCGTTTATGATCACGGACGATCGGTTCGGCCGGGCCACGCCCTATCGCCAGGTGCTCAACGCCCGTGCGCGAGCGACATTCACGCCGCTGCTCGAGTCGGGCGTCGTGCCGGTCACCCAGGGCTTCATTGGCGCGACGGCATCGGGGCTCACGACCACGTTTGGGCGCGGGGGGTCCGATTTCACCGCGTCGCTCATCGGCGCCGCGCTCGGGGCGCGGCGGGTCGAGATCTGGACCGACGTAGACGGGCTGATGACGGCGGACCCACGGATCGTGGCGTCGGCCCGCACGCTCGCCGTGGCCAGCTACGAGGAAGCCGCCGAGCTGGCCACTTTCGGCGCCAGGGTGCTGCATCCGGCGACGGCAGTGCCGCTGGTGCGCGAAGGCATTCCGGTGATCGTGCTGAATGCGCAGCGGGCCGAACAGCCCGGCACCACCATCGAGTCGAGCGCGGAGCTCGAACGGCTCGGTGACTCGCCCATTCGCTCGATCTCCTGGAAGAAGGGGATCACGGTCGTGAACATCCGCGCACCTCGCATGCTGGGTGCGTACGGCTTCCTCCGGCAGCTGTTCGAGGTGTTCGAGCGCCACGAGGTCGTGGTGGACGTGCTGGCGAGCAGCGAGGTCAGCGTTTCTCTCACGATCGAGGACCGGAGCCACCTCGACCTGGCGCGGCGCGAGCTCGAGGACCTGGGCGAGGTCTGGATCGACGAGGGCCGCGCCATCGTTGCGGTGGTGGGCATCGGTCTCAAGAGCACGCCGGGACTCGCGGCGCGCGTCTTCGGGGCGGTGAAGCCCACCTGCGTCGAGGTCATCTCACAGGGAGCCTCGGCCATCAACATGACGTTCATCGTGAAGGAAGAGGACGGACCGGACGTGGTGCGCCGGCTGCACCGCGAGTTCTTCGGAACCTGCTGAGTGCGCATCGTCATCGTCGGCTACGGCCGGATGGGGCACGCAGTCGAAGCCGCGGCCGTGGCCCGCGGCCACACGGTCGTGGCCCGGCTGGATGTCGGTGACGCCCTCACCGTCGACCGCCTGCGCGATGCCCACGTCGCGGTTGAGTTCACCGCGCCGGACGCCGCCGTCGCCAACATCACCCAGCTGATCGAGGCCGGCCTGCCCGTCGTCTGTGGCACCACCGGCTGGCATGGTGAGCTGGCTCGCGTCACCGACGTGGTGACCCACAAGGGTGGCTCACTACTGTACGCCAGCAACTTCTCGATCGGGGTGCAACTCTTCCTCAGGGCCGCCGCCGATCTCGCCCGGCATTTCGCGGCCCACCCGGGCTACGACGGGTTCGTCGTCGAAGAACACCATGCCCGCAAGGTGGATGCACCGTCCGGTACCGGGCTCATGCTGCGGCAGGCCCTGACCGCCGCCGATCCGGGACGCGCGTACCCGATCACCTCAGTGCGCGGCGGCTCGATTCCCGGAATCCACCGGCTCACCTTTGACGGGCCATTCGACACCGTCACCCTGGAGCACGTCGCCCGAAGCCGAGACGGTTTCGCCGCGGGGGCAGTCGCCGCGGCGGAGTGGTTGCCCGGACGCCGGGGCGTGTTCACCTTCGAGCAGATGCTCTTCGGAGGGGGCCGATGAAACGCTTGCGTGGGTGCGGCACCGCGCTGGTCACGCCATTCACGCGCGGGGGCGCGGTGGACGTGGCCGCGCTGGAAGAGCTGGTGCGGTGGCAGCTCGCCGAGGGCATCGACTTCCTGGTGCCGTGCGGGTCGACCGGCGAAGCCCAGACCCTGGACGCGGACGAGCGGATCCAGGTGGTCGAGACGGTGGTACGAATCGTGGGCGGCCGGGTGCCCGTAATGGCGGGCGCTACTCACAACGACACCCGCAAGGCGGTCGAGGAAGCCCGGCGCATGTGTAACCTCGGCGTCGATTACATCCTCAGCGCGACCCCCTACTACAACAAGCCCACCCAGGAAGGTCTGTACCGCCACTTCAGCGCGATCCTCGATGCGGCCACCCGGCCGGTATGCCTGTACAACGTGCCGGGACGCACGGCGGTCAATCTCCTGCCGGCGACGGCGCTGCGGCTGGCCCAGCACCCGAACGCGATCGGCATCAAGGAGGCGAGCGGCGATCTCAAGCAGGCGATGGAGATCATCTCGGGGAGACCGGACCGTTTCGCCGTCCTTTCCGGCGAGGACTGGCTTACGGTCGGCATCGTCGCAGCCGGCGGCGACGGCCTCATCTCGGTGGTCGCGAACGAGGTTCCCGCAGCGACCACCTCCATGGTGCGCCACGCGCTCGGCGCGGAGCTGGAGGAAGCTCGCGATTTGCTCTACCGGCTGTTGCCGTTGATCGATGCCAACTTCGCGGAGACCAATCCGGGTCCCGTCAAGGCAGCGCTCAGCGCGATGGGCCGGGTGCAGAACGTGCTCCGGCTGCCGCTGGTGCCGGTCTCCGAGACCACGCGGAGCACGTTGCTCGCCGCGCTCCGGACAGCCGGGGTCGAGCCCGCGCATGTGTGATCAGGGCGGTAAAGGCGGTAAGGGTGCGAGCGAGCTTCGGCCGCTCCTCGAGCGGTTCGCGGCCGGGGTACAGCCCGGTGAGGAAGCACAGGCCCGCGAGGCATTCGAGGCCCTGAAACAGGGCCTCAATCGCGGTGAGCTCCGCGCGGCGGAGCGCGGCCCCGACGGCGTTTGGCGGGCGAATGCCTGGGTAAAGCAGGGCATTCTCCTGGGTTTTCGGCTGGGGCGAATCGAGCCCGCCGCCGCCGGTGGTCCCTTTCCCTACTACGACAAGGACACCTATCCCCTGCGTGCCATCGGCCCCGACGATGGAGTCCGGATTGTGCCCGGCGGCTCCGCCGTGCGCGATGGGTGCTACCTCGGCCGGGGCGTGGTCTGCATGCCGCCGATGTATGTGAATGTCGGCGCGTACGTGGATGACGGGACCATGGTGGACTCACACGCATTGGTCGGCTCGTGCGCCCAGATCGGCAAGCGGGTCCATCTCTCGGCGGCGGCGCAGATCGGAGGAGTGCTGGAACCGGCGGGCGCTCTTCCCGTCGTGATCGAGGACGAGGTGCTGGTCGGGGGCAACTGCGGCGTGTACGAGGGCGCCATCGTGCGGGAACGGGCCGTGCTGGCGCCCGGCGTGCTGCTGACCGGCGGCACCGCCGTCGTCGATCTGGTGCGGAACACCGTGTACCGCCGCGAGGGAGAACGCCCGCTCGAGATTCCCGCCGGCGCCGTCGTGGTGCCCGGATCACGCCCGGTCCGGAGCGGCGTTGGGCAGGAGCTCGGTGTGAGCTTGTACACGCCGGTCATCGTGAAGTATCGCGACGAGAAGACCGGCGCGGCGGTGCAGCTCGAGGACCTGCTGCGCTAGCTGGCGCGCGGTTGCCGATCCCCGGGATCAGGCGTACCGTTCGCGCTGACCCCGAGAGCCGCGAGCGGAGGGAGAATGACCATACGAGAATGGCTGGCCTGCGCCCTGACGCTCGTCGTCGCGGCACCGCCCTTGCCGGCACAGGTCGACAGCATGGTGCGGCTCCGCATACACGCGGAAAGGTCCGATGCCATCGAGCGCACGATGCGCGCTTTCGTCGATCACGGATTGACCGTCACCGAGGTCGAGCGGGCCGGCCTGGTGAAAGCGGTGGGCCACGAGAAGGGCGACGTGAGAGTCACCTACACCGCCGCGGTGCTGCCCGACGTCGCGAACGCCTCTATCACTGTCATCACCCTGTCGGCCTTCGCGCGGTACCAACCGGCCGGGGAGGCGGTCAACCCGCTCGGCGCTCAGGTCACCACCAAGACCAAGGGCGGCGCCGGGGTGTGGGCCCGGCTACAGTCGATCGCGAAGACGCTCCGCACCGCGCCCCCGAGCAAGCCGGCGACTCCCCAGAGGTGACGTCCGGCTGCAGTCGGCGGGGGCTTTAGACCTTCACGCCGATCCGGCGCTCGGCGTCCTGATAGAACGCTCGTACTCGAGGATTGCGCAGTAGGCCGGTTTCCATCTGCAGGATCTGCACGCCGGTGCTCCAGCCGTTCGCCTCGACGATCACGGTCCGCCCCGCGGCATCGCGGAAGACGTCCCATCCGACAAAGCAGTCGCCGGGGAACGCAGCGGTGATTCGGAGTATCTCGTCACACAGCGCCCGCCACCCCGGAAGGTAGACCCCTTCGATGGGCGTCCCGGTCTCCGGATGCCGGGGGAGGCGTTGGCGCACATCCGCCTTGATCCGCGCCGCGCCGAGACGGCCGGTATCGATGTCGACCGGGACGGCCAAGCCGCCTTGGGCGAAGTTGTCCACCGGTATCGAGGCCGCGGTGCCGATCTTTTGCGTGGCGGCGGCGAGGAACGGCTCACGCTCGCCTTCGCGCCAGAGCGTCAGCATCCGGATGGTATTCACGGTCGCGGGGAACAGATTCCGCCAGAACGGCGCCTGCTCCGCTCGTCGCTCGATCACGGTCATCCGCTCGTGGCATTCCGCGATGCGGAACGGGACTTCGGACCCACCGCCGTGCCGCACGAGCTGCCCATCGACCGCGCGGACCAGGAACACGCCTTTGCCCTTGCCGCCATCTTCCGGCTTGACGATGAACTCACCGCCGTCGGCGAGGAGCCACTGCTCGAGCTCCTCGGTGGAGACCACACGTTGCCGCGGGTCGAACGGGTGCAGCACGACGCGCCCGCGGAACAGCAATCCGACGGCCTCGACCTGCGCGGCCCCCATCGCAACGAGCATCGCGCGGCGAGCCGCCTTGTGCTCGAAGAAGGCGTCGGACGGGTTGAACCAGCGGGAGCGATGTGCCGACCAGAAATCGGAGACATACTCGGTGGGATCGCGCCCGGGGAACCCGTAGAGCCTGGCGGACTCGACTCGAAATCCGCGAGGCCACCAGCGCAACTTCTCGCGGAGGGGCGAATCGGGCAGGGTCTCGAGTATCCGGGTCCAGCGCAGCTTGCGAATGAGTTCAAGCGGGCGGGACCGCACGGTGGCGGTCCGTTCCCGCAACGCGTCGAGCAGCGGCATGGCGTACGGGGGCTGAGGTGGACAGCGCCTGCATAGTACCCAGCATCCCGCCGGTCAGCCAGCCGTACACCACTGCCGGCGGCGTAACCTTCACCCCGAAGAAAGTCCCCATGGCGTCACACACCCACTACCTCTGGTTCGAAACCAGGCGCCGGCAGGAGATCATCGACATTACGAACCAGGTCGCGGATCAGGTGCGCGCGAGCGGCGTGCGCGAGGGTTTCGCCCTGGTGAGCGCCATGCACATCAGCGCGTCGGTATTCGTCAACGACCACGAATCCGGGCTCTGGCACGACATCCTGCACTGGTTGGAGCACACGGTCGCGCCATGGGACCCCGCGCGCTACCGCCACAACGAGACCGGTGAAGACAACGCCGCGGCGCATCTGCGGAGCCTCACCGTCGGCCACGAGGTGATCGTGCCGATCACCGCGGGGAAGCTCGACCTTGGACCGTGGCAGCGGGTGTTCTACGGAGAATGGGATGGCCAGCGGCGAAAGCGGGTCGTGATCAAGATCCTGGGCGATACCTGAGCTGAAGGATGCCCGACTCCACGACGAACTTGCCGACCCGCGAGTCGATGAGCAGGCCGCGGTGGACCTGGCAGTATCCACGTCGGTGGACCCGCTCGCCTCGCCGATCAGCACCTGACCGGTTCGATCCACGAACACGTCCCATCCCACGTACGCGTTCATCGCCATGCTCCGCGCCGCCACAGCGACAGCTTCCGTCGGAGCGGCGCTCGGCTCCGCCGATCGAGGTGCCACATCCAGTACAGCCTTTGCGCTCCCTGCAGAACCCGCATCGCTCCCCCTCCGGTTGCAGCCCGCAAGGTAGCCCCGATGTCGGGAAGACCGTCACGGTGCCGCAGCGGCGTCCCGGGACCGGAGGCCGGGGCCCAGCACGCGGCGCGCGACCATCCACGCCGCGGCGTCAACGGAACTGCGGGCCGAGTCTACGGGAATCAACTCGCGGGTCGGCCGGCGGATATAGGTCGGCCGGAACCCGAATCCCGCCATCGACGCCCCGGACGCTCCGGCCACGACATCGACCTCGAGGACCGCGCCGACGCTGCTGACGAAGGTCAACGGGCGGGTCAGAAAATTCCCCAACGAATAGGCGATCAGCCGCCCACGATACAGCTCGCTCGGCACCAGAACATGGCTGTGCGTGCCGACGACCAGATCGAACCCCGCATCGACCAGGTCGTGGGCCGCCCGCCGCTGACCCTCGCTCGGCGCGAGGTGATGCTCCCGGCCCCAGTGAACCAGGGCAACGAGGAACTGCGCACCGGCGTTACGCGCCTGCGCGACGTGCCGCTGGAACACCGACTGCCCGTACGCGCGGTCCTCGCCGTTCCAGTACTCGAAGTCGAACGCGTCCACCGGCAGCTCGCGCGACGGCCACTCCGGCATTCCGGTGTAGCGGTAGACGTTCGGCACCATCGTGTAAGCCCGAAAGCCGATCGGAATGCCCTTGATCTCGACCACGACTGGGACCGCGTCGAGCGAGTCGCGGCTGGTCGCCGTACCCACCGGCTGCATGCCGCGTCCCCGCACCGCGGCCAACGTGCGCAGCAAACCCGGGATGCCGCGGTCGTTGCAGTGATTGTTCGCCGTCTGGAGGACATCGAAGCCGGCATCGGCGATGGCGTCGAGGTGGGCGGTGGAGCCGTTGAACCGGACCGTGCCCGGGTCGGGCCCGACCGGGAGCGTGGAATCCACCGGAAACTCGAGGTTGCCCACCGCCAGGTCGAGGACGCGAAGGTGCGGCGCTACTCCGGCGTACGATCGTCGGAAATCGTCGTGGCGTTGGGCCTCGGTCTGCATGAGGTCGCCGACGAAGCCAAGGCGGATGCGAGCGCCCCCGGCCTGCGCGGCGGGAACTGCCGCGGGGTCGGCTGCTGGTGGAATCGAGTCGGCGACGGTTGTGGGAACATAGGGCCGATCGCGCTCCAGCAGCGTGACGCCCCAGAAACCGCCAATCAGGCCGGCGAGCACGAGTGCAAGCGCGCGTTCAGCCACGTCAGCACGCATCAAGGAACGACGCTCTCCGGCTGTTCCAGGGCATACACGACATAGCGGGAGTTCCGGAACACTTCCGTCACGGCGGGATCGGCCGGCCGGTCGATCGGAAGAAACGGTGGAATCTCAAGTCCGCGGGCGTCCCACACCAGATACTGGACCCCGAAGTGGCGGAGCAGCATCGCGGCTCGGGTCGGTGTGTTGGCGACCGCATAGCCCCGATCCATGGCGTACGGGCGTCGCCACGCCGGGTACCTCCGTAACCGCGCATCCGGGTTGGCGACGAGGTCCAGACGATCACGCCAGGCTCGTAGCCCACGCGGATCCGCCGGCGGGACGAGGTCGTAATCCACGACCACACCCTTTCGGGTATAGTACCGGAAATTGCGGGCGGTGGGCGGCACGATGAACAGCGACCGCTTCGGCGTGGCCCGCGCCCACTGATAGAGCGCCTCGTCCTCCGGATCGACGGTCGTCGGGCGCACGGATCGTCGGTAAGACGAGCCGAGCTCAACGACCAGCGTGGCCGCGAGCGCGAGCGCCGCCACGCCTGCCCCGCGACCGGTCGCCACCACAACAAGGATCAGAATGCCGATGGCGATCGCGAGCGCGAGCCAGACGTCCCAGCGGAGCGAGATCAACAGGGTAACGGTCGCCGCCGCCAGCATCGCCCCCAGCAGCGTGGGAGCCGGCAGACGTCTCGGCCGCGCCAGCAGGCTTGCTTCCAGCGGCGCAGCCAGCGCGATGGCCGCGAGCACCTGCAGCAGTGGCGTCGTGAGCGTAAGGTCGGCGGCATGGGCGGCGACCGACCGCCTCCACGGCCCCGGAAGCGGGCTGGTATAGCAGAGCACGGCGAGCAACACCAAACCGGTGTGGCCGGCCAGCAGACCCAACATCGCTCGCGCGCCCGGGGCGCGAGCGGTGCGAGCGAGCGCAGAGACACCCGCAAACCCACCAACGACCAGCAGTAACCTGGAGAGTCCGGTGGCACCGATCAGTCCCTGAAGCGCGTACGAATTCGCGAATCGGAAGCGATAGCCCTCCCAAATGAGCTTTTGTCCTTCGGCAGGGCCCATCCGGAGGATGTCGAACGCCCCGATCGCCAGCTGCAGCGCTGCCGGGGCGCCCACGGCGAGCGCGATCAGCACCGCCTGCCCCGTGCGGCGCCAGCCTCGATGCCGCACGAACAGGGCGGCCACCAGCAGCACGATCAGTCCCTGCAGGAACACGAGAGGGTGCGCGAGCCCGGCACCCCCGAGGAGCACTCCCAGGCGGATCGGCCGGTCCCGTGCGAATGCGTCGTAAGCCCATACCAGCAGGCCCAACGCGAGTGCCTCCATCCCGAATCCAGCGCCCGTTGGCCCGTCCGCGGTTCGCGCGGTCAGCGGCCCACCCGCGCCCGTCGCCGCGATCGCGAGCGCCACGGGAAGGAGCGCGCCTTCGACGCCCAGCGACCGCATGAGGGAGAAGCCGGCCAGCGCAAACACGCTCGCCAGCAGCAGGCTGACGAGCCACCAGGCCGCATCGGGGCTGGGCGCGGTGATCCAGAAGAATCGTTGGAGTGCGTGCCCCGCCGAGAGCAGGGCGGCGGTGCTGAGGGGAATCAGCCAGATCCAGCGTCGCGTCACCGGTCCCGCTGGATCTCAGCGACGTAGACGTCGCTCTCTCGCTCCGTGCGCGTGAAATAGAGCCGCTTGCCGTCACTATCCCAGTAGCCCCGTCCGCCGGTCTCCTTGCCCGGCATCCGCAGCAGAAGCCGAGCCGGTCCGCCCGCAAGCGGCATACGCCAGAACGAGAGCGCGCGATCCAGGCCTACGGTCCGGAGGACGATGTCGCGCCCATTCGGCGCGACGCGGACGCTCACGAAGATTGCATCGTCGATGGTCAGTGGTAACGAGTCAACGCGACCCGATTCCACGAAGATCCGCGTGAGGTGACGAACCACCCTCGTCTTTTCCCAGTCGAAGAACCCTTGGTCCAGCACCAGCCACTTGCCGTCGGTAGACCACTGACCTTGCACCTCCCGCGGCCACAGCCTCCGCGGTGCGGTCCAGGACCCGTCCTCCCCCCGCGTCGCAACGACCAATCCACCCTCGTTGGGCGGGGCCTCGGTT
>DASSUE010000290.1:0-2573 GCA_035707305.1 Gemmatimonadales bacterium | reverse complement strand
CGGGCACTTACCACGTCTACAACCAGACCTGGGACGAGCCGGCCCACATCGTCGCCGGGCTCGAATGGCTGCAACGAGGCGCGTATCGCTTCGAGCCGCTGCATCCCCCGCTCGCCCGAATCGTATCGGCGGCTGGCCCCTATCTCGCCGGCGCGCGGCTCGACGACGATCCGAACCCGTGGCGCCAGGGCAACCGAATCCTCGGATCCGGCGACGGGTACTTCCGCATGCTCGGGCTTGCCCGGGCGGGAACGCTGCTCTTCTTCCTGCTCGCGTGCGTCGGGGTCTACCTCGTTGCCCGCCGTGCAGCCGGACCGGGAGCCGGCATCGTCGCAGTCCTGCTCCTGTCCACCCTGCCACCAGTGCTGGCGCACGCCGGCCTGGCGACAACCGATCTCGCGCTCGCCTCCGGCACCATTCTGAGCTTTGCCGGATTCATCTGGTGGCGGGACGCTCCCACCATGCGCCGTGGCATCGCGCTGGGTGCGACACTCGGCGCCACCGTGCTGACCAAGTTCTCCAGCCTGCTGTTTCTGCCGGTCGTGCTGGGATCGGCCGTGCTCGTGGGCCGTCCCGTGACGCCCGACCGCAACGCGGCCCTTCGCGCGGTGCGGCCGGTCTGGCTCACGGCGCTGCTCCTCATCTGGATCGGTTACCGAGCATCGGTCGGGCCCGCGCTGCCACCAGACGATCCCGCCGCCTCCGGGACCTCAGCCCAATCGTTCGGTCTCGCGACCCGCATCGCGCAGCTTCCGGTGTATCCAGCGCCCGCTCTGATTCAGGGACTGGCGGCGTACGCCGGCCAGAGCGGCAAAGGTCGCAAGGCGTACTTCATGGGCGAGCGGGGCCGCACGGGGTGGTGGACCTTCTTCCCCACCATGTTCGCCCTCAAGACCCCGATCGCGTTTCTGGCGTTGGCGGGGTTCGGCGCCGTCATCGCGATCGCGAGGCGGCGCGAGCCCGGCACCCGAATCGTTTTCGCGGCCACGGTCGCGGCCGCGGGGTGCTTGCTGGTGCTCCTTCCGAGCCGGGTGAACATCGGCCTACGGCACGCGCTACCGATCTATCCTCTCCTCTCGGTCACGGCGGCCTACGGCGCCGTCGCGTTGTGGCGGCGTGGTCGTCACCGCGTGGGGGCCGCGGCGGCGGTCGCGCTCATCGTGTGGCAGGTGGTGGCGGCGTGGCGCGCTCACCCCGACTTCCTCCCCTACTTCAACGAGCTCGCCGGGGAACCGCCGGAGCGCTACGTCGTGGACAGCGACCTCGACTGGGGGCAGGATCTCAAGCGCCTGGCCGACACGCTGCGTAGCCGGGGCATCACCGACGTCGCCCTCGCGTACAACGGCTCCGCCGATCCCCACGCGGTCGGCATCGAGCGCTACCGGATTCTGGTGCCGTTTCGGCCTGACACGGGGTGGATTGCCATCAGCGTGTTCACCCGGACGCTTGGCTATTGGAACCAGCCGACTTCCGACGACTTCGCGTGGCTGGAGCGATTCCAGCCCGTCGCGCGTGCTGGCCGATCGATGGTGCTCTATCGAATCGAGGCGGGATCGAACCGATAGCGAGCGATGGTAACGTCGCCGTCGGTGTAGTGGGCGGTTCCGGTTCCCCCCGCCGCCTGGCGCAACGCCGCGTGCAGCTGGGCGTCGAGGCCCAGGTTGCGATCGGTGAGCACCCACGCGGTCGGCGGCACCGCTCGCAGCGCGGCCCTGCGAACGCGCTCGGCCTCGGAGCCACTCCAGTTGGCATCTACCTCGGGCCGGCTCAGCGTCCCGTTCGATAGCCAGCGGGCACCGGAAAACACGCCATACAGCTCCACCCACGGCCCGAACTCGAACGCGAGGTGGGATCCATCGCCGTCAACGGGCCGGCCGCGGGGCGGGGCGTTCTCGAACGCGAGCCCGCCGGAGCTGGCCTCGCGTGCCAGCCGGTGGAGCCGTGTGGAGTCAGGGCGTCGCCAATCGGTGGTGTAGAACGCCCACGCGGGGAGCGTCCCCGCTGAGACGTAGACCGGCTCGCCGGCACGAACGGAATCGCGGAAGAACTCGATCGCGGCCCGGGTGTGGTGGTCTCGACGAGGCGCGGCGACGCGGTCGATACACCAGAGCAACCCGGCCGCGAAGATCACCCCGAAACAGGTCGTGAGTCCCAAGCGAAGGGGCCATGGCGCGCGATACAGCGCGACCAGCCCGGCGGAAATCGCGATCAGCAGGAACGGGAGCGCGAACAGAGTCAGCCGGGGCGCGAACGGATAGACGCCCGCCAGCGCCGCGCCCAGCGCAATCAGCCAGGGCCAGGCTACCAGCGCCGCGGCATCCCGTCCGCCTTTCCCGAGCCAGCGCACTCCCCACAGCGACAGCACGAGCAAGACGACCGCGCCGCCGACGAGCCCGGCCTGGGTGAACCGGCCCGCCGGAAGCTCAAGAGCGCCAGTGACGAACGCATCGGCCAGCACGTCACGGATCGAGAGCCAGAGCATGCTCGGCCAATCCGCGTTCCCGAGCGCGGGCAGATTGGGGCGCCAGAACTCGCGGAGATACGGGTTGTCGGACACGGAACGGTACACCAGC
>DASSUE010000289.1:0-16859 GCA_035707305.1 Gemmatimonadales bacterium | reverse complement strand
CAACTGGCGCAGCGCCATGTCCTGCCCATAGGCCGCCAGTCCAACGGTAGCGGTGGGGTCCGACACCGCCTTGGGTAGCGCTTGGGTTTTCTCGAATCGCGCCCGATATGACCAGGTACAGAAGCGCGTTTCCGCTGGTAGTCCCAACGGGGTTCGAACCCGTGTCTCCACCTTGAGAGGTTGAGCTGGGCCAATCCGTGACCTGCGGCGGAAGTGGAGTGAGGCCGTTCACCTGGGGATTCGGGCCCGGTCGGTTCCGGTCGTTACCCGTCGCCTTTCGATGTCATGCGGGATAGATGCGGGATCGACTGGCCGTGGAGGACTACAACCACCTTTGCGGCGGTCGTCGTTCTCAACTGCTCCCCGTGGACGAACGTTACCCTTGTCGTTGCCATGGGAGCGCAGATTGGCCCGAGCCTCGACACCCATCTCTACGATGTCCCGAGCGCGGACCCCGACAATGTCGAGGCCGCCGCGGTGTTGGGAACGAAGTACGGCCTCCGGAGCGATCCGGGCGTGACCGCACGCGTCGCCGCCGAGCATGGTCTAATCGAGCGGTTGGAATAGGCTTCGCGTCTCGAAGGGCCCGGGTGCTCTGGCGACCTCCCTTGTCGTGGATCCACAATCGTGCGCCCACAAACCACCGGCCAAGACGGCCCCGGCGTCGCGGCCTCCGGCCACGCCGCCGTCCGTGAGCCCTACTCCCTAGGGCCCGTTCGGCGCTTCGGCGTGCCCGAAACGGTCATAACTCGCGGCTAACCTCCGCCTTTGTGGTCGCGCTCAATCCTGACTGCGGATCCAATTAGGGGAGGGCGGAGTCCGATGACGACGGGGCGAAGAGCAGACCCCTTCGGCGCTACCAGGGGAGTCCGAGCTGGAAGGCGTGGGCATCAACCGGCTTTCTCCCTTGCGTGCGTATAGGGCGGCTGGTCCGGTTCAGGGTGAGACGATTCGTTGAGGCTCACGTAGAGAGGCAGGGGGGAGTTGAGCACTCCTGAAAGCAGCTCACTCCGGCTGCAGAACCCACCGATCTGCGATTTGCGGACGAGCACTCGAGCCGGCGCCGGCCGCGTTGACGAAGAGTTGACCGACTGCGAGACGGTCTTCCTCCTCATGGCTTGGACAGAACCGGCGGACGGCGCATGGATGATTGGCAGCCCGATGCGTGGCATTACCGAACGACAATAGCTCCTGCGCAAGACACCGATCGAGGGGTGGGTCGCCCTGGCTTACGTGGATCCCAAACCGGACGCCGAGTATCTTGCGCCGCCTCGGGGCCCCACCCGAGACTAGGGCCGTGATCCCGGAGACCCGATACGCGAAGACCGCCGACGGCGTGTACATCGCGTATCAGACCGTCGGGAACAGACCGCTGGACCTCGTCCTCGTCTGCTACCTCTTGCACATCGAGCACATCTGGACGTGGCCGGTCGCGGCGTCGTTCCTGCGGCGCCTCGCCACGTTCTCGCGCCTGATCCTCTTCGATCGCAGGGGAACCGGGATGTCCGACCATCTGATCGCGAAGGATCAGCAGCTATCTATCGACGCGCAGATGGACGACATCCGCGCGGTGATGGACGCGACGGGGTCCGAGCGAGCAGTGTTGCTCAGCATCGACCGGTTCTCGACGGCGTCGGTGTTCGCCGCGACCTTCCCCGAGCGAACCGTGGGGCTGGTGGGCTACGGCGCCGCCGCACGAACCGCGTGGGCCCCGGACTATCCGTGGGGGGTTACCCCCGAGTCCTGGGCGGAGGAGGTCGCGCAGGCTGGCGTGGACTGGGGATCGTTCGACGACACCCGAGCCGGCGCTGAGCTCATCTGGCCCGAGGCCCTGGGCGACGAGGACGCGATCCGTGACATGGCGGCCTTCTGGCGACACGCGGGCGCGCCCGGCGACGCGCTCGCGTGGAGGCAGGTCGACTGGGCGACGGACGTTCGTGAGATCCTCCCGGCGATCCGCGTCCCCACGGCCATCGTCCACCGAACGGGCGATCCCATTCTTCCCAGCCAGCACGCGACCTACCTCGCCGACCACATCGCCGGCGCGAAGCTGATCGAACTCGAGGGTTCGCACTTCTGGTGGAAGGACGATCTCGCGGACGCCATCGCGTCGTTCGTCGGTCAACTCCAAGCTGAGGCCGCCGAGCTCGATCGGGTGCTGGCGACCGTGCTGTTCACCGACATCGTGAACTCGACCTCGACGGCCGCGAAGCTCGGCGACCGGGGCTGGCGTGAGCTCCTCGAGCGCCATCACGCGACCGTTCGCGGCCTGCTCGCGCGGTACCGTGGCACCGAGGTCGACACGGCCGGCGACGGTTTCTTCGCGACCTTCGACGGACCGGCTCGGGCTGTTCGATGCGCCCTCGCGATCGCCGAGGCCGTCCGGCCCCTCGGGCTCGAGATCCGAGCCGGCGTGCACACGGGCGAGGTGGAGCAGATCGACGCGAAGATCGGCGGCATGGCGGTCGTGATCGGCGCACGGATCGGAGCGATGGCGGACGCGTCGGAGGTGCTGACATCCTCGACGGTCAAGGATCTCTCTGCCGGATCCGGCCTCGTGTTCGAGGACCGCGGCGAGCACGCGCTCAAAGGCGTGCCCGACCGCTGGCGCCTTTACCGCGTGCTCGCCCAGTGAGGGAACCGCCGACTCGGTACGCCACTACTCTGGCTCGGTCAGCTCCTTGAACGCCTGCCCCTTCCCGGCCGGCGCCCCGGCGATCAGGTCGTCCCACCGCTTCCCCCAGACGCCGTTCTGCTCATGTCCGTCGTCCTGGTTCTCCGTCTTCTCCCCGCCTCTAGGGAAAACCGAAGAACGCCTCGGGGTCGTATGCCTTCTTGATACGCAGGAAGCGGTCGAGATTCCCCAGGATATAGGCGTCCGCACGGTCCAGGTCCGGATCGGGAAAGTTGGGATACACGCCGCCCGTTCCCCAGGGATGCACGAGGCTCCAGGACCGCCGGAGCCAGGCACAGGCGGAGCGCGGGTCGGTAGCGGAGGCTTCGGGCGTCACGGATACCAGGTGCTGGACAATGAACTGCTCCGTGCGGTGCGCGAAGGCCATGGCATCGGCGGACACCTGGTTGTAGGCGCCGCCCCATGGCGTGAAGGTCACCTCCCGGATCTGGCCGTGGGCCACCCTGTCGAGAAGGCTCCCAATCAGCGACGTGACCGTCTCGGGTGGGAGCGATCGACGGAAGAACTCCGACTTGGTGAACAGGTGCGCGGCGGGCTGCGCCAAAGGCTCCGGGAGCGGTTCGTCGCTCCGTCCCCCCGGCGGAAGGTCGTCCAGGTACCGCTTCGCGTCTCGATAGGACAGGTGACGGAACGATGCCGAGGTCGGCTCCGCACGCGAGTCGGCAACCAAATGATCGATGAGGTCGCCAGCCTCGGACTCGGTGCCGAGCATCGCGCCGAACAGGTCGACGGTTGGCGCCTGCTCCCGGTCACCGTTCATGTGCAGGCGCAGGGTGGCGTCCAGCTCGCCGGGCGCGTTCGGCGCCCAGCCTTGCCACGCGCCTATCAACCCGGGCGCGACGCGGAACGGCCACGTGAGCTGGAAGACCGTCACGTCCGGGGCCGGAACTGTTCGGAAGACGAGGGATGTGACGACGCCGAGGGTGCCTCCGCCGGCGCCGCGCAGGCCCCAGAACAGGTCCGCCTCATGGTGCTCGTCGCACTCGACGACGGAGCCGTTCGCCAGCACGACGCGCGCCTCGAGCAGGTGGTCGCAGGTGAGGCCATATGTTCGTCCGAGGATCCCCAGCCCACCGCCGAGGGTGAGGCCGGCGATCCCCACGGAGTGACTGGAGCCGGAGGGAACCGTGACACCGAAGGGCTGCATGGCGTCCTCGAGCGTCCCGAGGCGGACCCCGGCGCCGACGGTCGCCACGTCTGCTTCGACCGAGACCGCGTTCATCCTCGTCACGTCGACCAGGAGTCCGCGGGTTGAGGAGCGTCCGGCGACAGAATGTCCACCGCTCCGGATCGCCGTCTCCATCTCGTGGCGCCGCGCGAACGCGATCGTCGCGGCGACATCTTGCGGCGAAGCGCACAGGGCGACTGCCTGCGGCCGAAGGTCGTGGAAGCGCAGCATCTTGGGCTTGCGGACCCGTTCGTAGTCGGACGAGTCCGGTTGTACGACCTCGCCGTCGATCGATCGGTGGAGCTCTCGCCACTCGGCATCGTGCGGCATCGTCCTACCGGCGACGGGGAATCTGCAGCGTGGTCATCAGGCGGTCGAGTTGCAGCGGATCGAGGCTGGCGACGTCCGCCGCCGTGAGGCGGCCGGCGATCCGGATGAGGGTCCGAAACTGGTCGAGCGCGTCGCTGCAGCCCCGGCATCCGGCGAGATGCGCGTCGACCCGCTCACGCTGGTCATCGGCCAGTTCGTCGTCCAGGTACGCAGTGAGGAGCTCGACCAACTCGATGCATCGAAGGTCGTCCCACGCAGGTCCGTCAGTCCTCATCGCCGCTCCCGGTTTCGCTCGAGGTGGAACTCCAGCCGCGCGCGAACCACACCGCGCCCTCGATGAAGCAAGGTCTCGTTCCTCGTCCGTTCCAAAGCTAAGCCATCCACGGATTGTCGGCCGATCTTCCCTCAACGTCGCGAAGTACGATGACCTGTCGGAGGCTGGCGGGCATCTCGGCGATGGCAGTGCGTGCCACCTCTATCGTCTCGGCACCCTCTGTGCGCAGTCGAGCTCGCTCCAGGTGTCGGGCGGGAACGGCCCAGTGACTGGGCGCCTTGCGAATCGTCCGATGGAAGAAATCGATTGGCAGGGAACGTAGGTTCGGGCACGGCCGGCGCCGCGAGGACGAACGGCGCCTTCGACAGGGTAGAGGAGCTTTCGGGAGGACGACCATCATCAGGAGCACCGCCGCGCCCCCAGCGCAACGAATAGCCAGCGGGCCCGATCGATGCCCGTGCGTTCGCTGACGACGCCGAAGTTGTGAACAGGGAGACCGAGTTCAAGATTGTCCTAGAGCGTGATCATGATCTCGGCGACAGCGGTGTGCGGGTGTTCCAGAGTAGCTATCGAGGCGCCGACGGGTCCACCCATCACGGCAATTTCGTCTTTATCCTGATTGACTTCTACGATCCCGGGATCGCGGCTCCACGTATTCACGGCGGCATCGCTGCTTCCGGGTGCGCTGGACGATCCGGGTGCCCGAAAGCGCGCTGAAGGTGGACGAGAATCTCAAACAGGCCACCTTGCACATCGAGAACGCCAGCGTGGTGGACGATTTTGAGAGATTCGGGGGCCAACATCCCCGCGTCGATCCCCTCGACATCACGTGGACCGGCATCGGCGGCCCACCATCACAACAAGCAGGGCTCTGCGGACCCGACCGATCCGGCGTTGGCTGAGCGGCGCGGCGCCGAGCAGGGTGTTCTCAAGCCGGAGGCGTATGGCATTCGAATCATCGATGCCGGCAGCATAGATGGCGCCATCGGACCACGACGAGGCTGAGGCGGCATCGCGCCTGGCCGCGATGCCTTCAAGGGAGCAGATTCGATTGCGTCGCTCTTCGACGGAGACATCGCTGCGTCAGCAACCCAGCGTTCAGTGTGGTTCCCTTCGTCAATGACACGGCCGTCGGAGGGCGTGTGAAGGCCGTCGTGGCGGAGCGGTTCGGTGGCCCGGACGTCCTCCGCTTGACAGAGGTCCCCGACCCGTTCACTCCACTGGGTTGCGTGCGCATCGCCGTTCACGCCGCCGGTCTGAACCCCGTCGATGCCGGCAACAGGGTCGATGGAACCTGGGCCGGTCTCACGGCGCCGTGCATCCTCGGGTACGACGTGGCCGGTGTCGTCGATGAGGTTGGCGAGGGGGCCGACGGGGCCCTCGTCGGCGATCGGGTTATGGCCATGACGGCTTTTCCCGCCGGTGCAGGCGGATACGCGGAGTTCGCGGTCGTCGACGCGAAGCTGGTCGCGCCGGTTCCGCCCGAGTGCTCGCTCGTGGAGGCGGCCGGCGTCCCGCTCGCGGCGGGCACCGCCTTTGAGGTTCTCGATCGGCTCGAGCTCGCGGCCGAGTCCTCAGTCTTGGTCCTCGGTGCGAGCGGCGGCGTCGGAACGTTCCTCGTGCAGCTCGGCGCCGCGGCCGGCCTCCGGATCGCCGCGGTCGGCAGTGAGCCCTCCCACAGCTTGCTGCGCGAATTGGGAGCGACCTGGACGCTCGACTATCGGACCCGTAACGTGGCCGAGGCCGCCCAGGAGGAGGTGGGCGGACCGGTCGATGCCATCGTCGACCTGGTCGGCGCGGACGTGCTCCAGGCAAGCCTTCCCGCCGTCCGACCGCATGGCTCCCTCGCCGCCATCGCGACGCCGACCCTCGACCTTGATCCGGTGCTGGACTCGAACCTCTCGTTCCACGGCGTCCTGATCGAGAACGATCCTGACCGGATTCGGTCGCTCGGCCGGCTCCTTGCCGACGGCACGTTCCGCTCGATCGTCTCGGCGGTCTTCTCGCCTGAGCGGGCCTCGGAAGCGCATCAACTCCTGGAGACCGGCCACAGCGGCGGCAAGATCGTTCTCCAGTTTCGGTCCTGAGCCGACGCGTCCGGTGGGTCCCTGCCGCCCGGATACAGCAGACGTCTCCGAGGCCGTTCGACTCCCCGCCCCGCTAAAAGGGAGGCGGACCTCGATCGGTTGCGCTGGCCCTGCGCCAGGCAGGGCAATCGCTGATCACGCCCACCGAAGGCTCAATCGTGCCGAATACCACGATTTGCGCCACGTGGCGCGCAATGACCGGCCCCACGCGAAGTGCAAGAGCGAAGGCGGCATGGAAACCCTGCGCACACTCAAACGTCGACTATCCGATGTCGTCTACCGGGCCCCGATCACCGACGCGCGACGTCGTCGGGATAACATGGCGTTGTGTCCAACCCCATTGACCTCGTGTTCCCCGCCCAGGAGAGCATCGTTGCTGACCGCTCGGGAGGACCATGGTCGTAGTGGCCGTTGAATGGGCTTGGCTCGAGGCTGGAGTCGATGCGAAGTAGGTCGGGAACCGTAGCGTCCAGCCGGCCTGACCGCCGCGTCGAAGATCCCCCCGATGGCCCACAGCGTCCGAGGGATCGCACGTTGCCGTGTGAAACCGGCTGCGTGCTGCCTTCCCCTGTTCGCAAGGTGCTACCCGATCTCGATGCGAGCAGCCGATGTGGATCTAGGAAGGATGGCCCCACCAGGCTGATCGTCACTCGCTGCGGATCGTGCCCAACATCAGCCGAGCCAACCGGGTCGCACCAACCCCGACTCGTAGGCCATCACCACGAGTTGCGCGCGGTCCCGTGCTCCGAGCTTCACCATGGCGCGACTAACGTGGGTCTTGGCCGTCGCCGGGCTCACGAAGAGCCGCGTTGCGATTTCCTCGTTGGATAACCCCTCGGCGACGAGCGCCATGACCTCACGCTCCCGGTCGGTGAGCTGATTGAGTTCCGGGCTCGATCGCCGGTCCTTCGCGTGGGTCGCGAACTCCTCGATCAGGCGCTTCGTGATTGCCGGGGACAGCAGCGCGTCTCCCGCGGCCACCACTCGGACGGCCTGGATGAGCTCGGACGGTTCCGTGTCCTTGACGAGGAATCCGCTCGCGCCGGAGCGGAGCGCCTCAAAGACGTATTCGTCGACGCCGAACGTCGTCAGGATCACGACTCGGACGTCCGCGAGGCGCCGGTCGGCGGCGATCGTTCGGGTGGCCGTCAGGCCGTCCATCCCCGGCATCCGGATGTCCATGAGCACCACGTTTGGCCTCAGGTCGGCGGCCAAGCGCACCGCCTCCCGGCCGTCCGCGGCCTCGCCTACTACGTCGATGTCGTCCTGGGCGTCGAGCAGAGCGCGGAAGCCCGCCCGCACCAGCCCCTGGTCGTCGGCGAGGAGGACGCCGATCACGGAGCGCGCCAACGTCCACAAGCCACGGTCTGCCCCTTCATGCCGACACGCTCTCCGCGATTGCGAACAGTCGCCACCGGTCGGGCATGCCCTTGAGGTCATGCTCTCCTCGATCGACGAACGTGATCCCCGAGCCGGCGACGAGGTCGCGGACCGTGCTCGAGACCACGACCTCTCCGGGCGCGGCCGTCGCCGCGACGCGTGCCCCGAGGTTGACGGCGATGCCTCCGACATCCTCGCCTCTCAGCTCGACCTCGCCCGAGTGCAGCCCGATCCGAACCTCGACGCCTTCGGCTTCGAGCGCCTGCCGGATCGCAACGGAGCATCGGATCGCGCGTGCCGGTCCATCGAACAGGGCGAGGAACCCGTCGCCGGTCGTCTTGATCGCTCGTCCCCCGTGCCGGGCGAGCTCGCCGCGGATGAGCTCGTCGTGGCGGTCGAGGAGTTCTCGCCATCTCCGGTCGCCGATCGCCGCGGCGCGTTCCGTGGACGAGACGATGTCGCTGAACATCACGGTGGCGAGCACGCGGTCCGCGTCCGATCCGGCGGGGAGGGCGTGTCCACTGCCCGGGTCGGTGAACTCCGAGATCAGCCTACGCGTCACCCCCGGGGACAACAGCGCATCGCCCCGTGCCACGGCCCGCACGCCTTGGACGAGCTGGCTCGGATCGGTGTCCTTGACAAGGAACCCGCTCGCGCCGACGCGAAGCGCCTCGAAGACGTACTCGTCGACATCGAACGTGGTGAGGATGACGATGCGGACCCGGTCGAGGCGCTGGTCTTGGACGATCCTCTTCGTGGCCGCCAGCCCATCGGTGCCGGGCATTCGGATGTCCATGAGAACGACGTCCGGCGCGAGCTGCCCGGCCAGGCGGATGGCCTCGTCGCCGTCGTTCGCCTCACCAACCACCTCGATGTCCTCCTGGGCATCGAGGAGGGCGCGGAACCCCGCGCGCACCAACGGCTGGTCGTCGGCTAGAAGGACGCGAATCATCCCGTGCCGTCCAGGGGGAGTCGGGCTCGCACACGGAAGCCTCTCTCCGGCCGAGGACCCGCCTCGAGCTCACCGCCTAGGGCGGCCACGCGCTCGCGCATGCCGAGGATCCCCTTGCCGGTATCGGACTTCGTGGATCGGGTGACACCTCCGCCGTCATCGTCGACCTGAACGATCAGATGGCGTTCCCCGAATTCGATCTGGACCGTCGCCGTGGCCTGCCCGGCGTGCCGAGAGACGTTCGTCAGCGCTTCCTGCACGATCCGAAATGCCGCCACGTCGACGCCGAAGGGCAACGGTCGAGCCTCGCCGACGGTCTCCGTTCGGATCGTAAGGCCGGCAGCCTGGGCCTGCGAGACGAGGGCGTCCAGCCGTGCGAGCGAAGGGGTGGGGGAGCGCGGGGCCGCCTGGTCTTCGCCCTGTCGCAGGATGTCGAGCACGGAGCGAAGTTCGCTCAGTGCCTCCTTGCTGGCCTCCCTGATTGCCGCGAGCGCCGATCGGGCCTGTTCGGGGAGCTCGTCGTTGATATGCAGCGCCACCCCTGCCTGCACGTTGATCAGCGAGATGTGGTGGCCGAGCGCGTCGTGGAGCTCTCGGGCGATCCGGAGCCGCTCCTCGCTCGCCCTGCGCCGTGCCTCCTCCGCGCGGATCCGAGCGGCCTCGAGAGCGCGCTCCCTTCGCACGCGAACAAACTCCGCAGCGAAGAGGAGCACGAGTAGCCAAGCCGCCAGGCCGAGGCCCGCCCCCAGGGTCGGCGCCGGCTCGCTGTCGAGCAGATAGGGGAGCCAGAGGAAACCGACGTAGCCCGAGGCCAGGCCGATGACCGCGACGAGCCGGTGACCCGTGAGCACCGCGTTGAAGAACGAGATGATCAACGGGAGCCAAATCGGGCCTTGTGCGTAGCCGATCAGCGAGTAGGCCAGCGTGGTGGCGAACACGATGACGTACACCGACACGGGGAACCGGTGCCTGGCCATCAAGGCGACCGGGCCGACGGCCAGGAGAAGGTAGGCCAAGGCGTCGAGAGGCTCCCGCTCCGGCTGTGCCTGGGCGGCTGCGCGTGTGCCGACGATCTGGATGGCACCCACGGCGAGCGTGATGACGAGGTCCGCCTGCCAGCCCCGCCACCAGCGCGGTCGTTCGCTGGAGACTCGCTCTGTGTCCTCCGTCGACATCACCGAGCCACGGTAGTCCTCCGTAATTGATGAAGCATCGGACGTCGGATGCGTTCTGAGGTACCGCTGAGGATGTAACGGCGGACCGGGTTCCTGCTCCCTGGGGAGCAGCATCGGGCGCGCGATCGGGACTTCAGCACCACCGCGAAGCATCGCGGTCACGGCGTTATCGGCCAGCCCTCGTCGACATAACCCTCGAAGCGGCCGGTCCCATGGCTCGAACAACGTTGGCGTGGATCGAGGGGCAGACCTCAAGCCGTCCTCGCGATGTGACCACTATCAACGGGCCCCCCCGGCCCCGGCGGCTCCTGCCAGGCGCTGCTGAACGGCTTCTGCGCCGCCATCGTTGTGTCGCCCGTCGCCGTCCTTCTCGGAAGCGAGCGCAACGGCTCACGTCATCCGTCGCCGTCCGCGGCTACATCCATGGTCGTACATCGAAAGCCTCCGCCCGGCCGACGCCACGAGGGTTCCGTTCCAGGACGATGGAGTCCGAGGAGAAGCGAGAGGGAGTGGAGCGGCATGAACGCTGAGAGCTCATTCTTCGGGCCACGGGCCGCAACCATCGTGGGCCTCGGTGTCGGCGCCGTGGGGATCGCGATCCTGTGGGCGGCGGGCGTCGAGTTCCCGGTCTACCCGCCGCCGGGGATCGTGATCCTGATCGCCGGCGGCGTGTTCGTCGCGCTCGCCCGATGGGCGTGGGCGCCGGCCGTGGGAGCGTTCCTGGGCCTGTTCGTCGCGGTCGGCTTCCTGATCAGTCCCACGGGGATGAGCAACCTGACCGGCGAGGCCGGTACCGGCGTGGCGATCGGCCAGGCGATCCAGGTGGTCGGCGTGCTCACCGCCCTGGTCGCCGGTGTGGTCGCCACGCGGGCGAACTACCGGACATCCAGGTCGAGGCGGCTTGATCGAGAGGAGGTCGAACACCGATGAGCGTCGCGGAGTACGCCATCGAGACGACGGACCTCACCAAGGTCTACGGGAAGCACGTCAGGGCCGTGGATCGATTGAACCTCATAGTGAGACGTGGCGAGGTGTACGGGTTCCTCGGGCCGAACGGGGCGGGCAAGACCACCACCCTTCGTATGCTGCTCGGGCTGATCCGGGCCACCTCGGGCACCGCGAACGTGCTGGGCAGAGCGCCGGGTGAGCCGGAGAGCCTGGTTCGCGTGGGCGCGATCGTGGAGGAGCCGGCCTTCTATCCGTACCTGTCCGGCAGGGACAACCTCCGGGTCATCGCCCGGTTCGCCGGCCTTCCCGAGATGGGCATCGCCGCCGCGCTCGACGCGGTTGACCTGCTGGCCCGAGGTGGCGACCGGTTCAAGACGTACTCGCAGGGCATGCGGCAGCGCTTGGGCGTGGCCGCGGCGCTCCTCAAGGACCCTGCCCTGTTGATCCTGGACGAGCCCACCAACGGGCTCGACCCGGCGGGCATGGCCGACATGCGCTCGCTGATCCGCGGGCTGGGCTCGGGCGATCGCACGGTGCTGCTCTCGAGCCACATGCTCGGCGAGGTCCAGCAGGTCTGCGATCGGGTGGGGGTGATCTCGCGCGGTGCGTTGATCGCCGAGGGAGCTGTCGACGAGCTCCGGGGACGGGGATCGATCCTCGTTCGCGCCGAGCCGCTGGCCGCCGCACGAGAGACGGCCGAGCGGCTTGTGGGAACGGATCGCGTCGAGGTGCTGGATGGAACGCTCCGTCTCGACTCCGACGCGGCGGACGCCCCGCGGATCACCCGGGAGCTCGTCCTGGCAGGCGTCGCGGTGAGCGAGGTGCGCCCGGTGGAGCGAACCCTCGAGGACGTGTTCCTCCAGCTGACCGGAGGAGGGCGCGAGTCATGAGCGGTAGTTATCGAGCGGAGATGCTGAAGCTAGTCAAGTGGCCGGCCATGTGGGTGCTGGCGGCCGCCTTGCTCGTGCTGTCTCAGGTGTTCGGGTACCTCATCCCCTACGTCGGGTACCGCAGCGGGGGCGGGAGCGGGTTCGCCGCAGGTGAGACTCCGGCGCAGCTCCTTGCCGATGTCCTGCCGGGGAGGCTGGTCCCCAACACGCTGGCGGGATTCCCGATGTTCGCGGGCGCTATCGCGCTGATCATCGGAGCGCTCGCGGCGGGAAGCGAGTACGCCTGGCGGACGCTCAAGACGAGCGTGACGCAGCGGCCCCGACGCAGCTCCGTCCTCGCGGGCAAGCTGCTCGCCACGACGACGCTCGTGCTCATCCTGGTCCTCGGGGTGTTCGGCGTGAATGCGCTGTGGAGCTGGGTGGTCGCCGCCACCGAAGGCCGACCGGCGGATTGGCCGCCAGCGCTCGAGGTGGTTCGAGGGATCGGGGGCGGCTGGCTGATCCTCGGGATGTGGAGCCTGGTCGGCGCGCTTCTCGCGATCGTGTTCCGGAGCACGTCGCTCGCGGTCGGCCTCGGTCTCGTGTGGGCGCTTGCGGTTGAGAACCTCGTACGCGGCTTCGCCGGTCTGCTCGGGTTCCTCGATGCGCTGCAGCAGGGCCTGCCCGGGACGAACGCCGGATCGCTGGTCGCCTCGCTCGGGGCCGCGACCCTGGATCAACCGGGCGGCACCCCCGGCGTCACGGACGTCGTGGCCGGCGCTCAGGCGGCCGTCGTCCTCATCGCGTACGTGGCTGGGGCGGCGCTGCTCGCGGCCCTGACGCTTCAGCGCCAAGACATCCGGTAGATCGATAGACGCGAAGGAGGCGTCCGATGCGGAACGTCGAGCTCTCAGCGGGAACGATCGAGTACCAGGACACCGGGCCAGCCGGGCCCGTCGTGGTCCTCCTGCACGGACTCGCGATGGACGGGTCGCTGTGGCGGGACGTCGTCGAGGATCTCCGCCACGATCACCGCGTGGTCGTGCCCACGCTCCCGCTCGGCGGCCACCGGCGGCCGATGCGGCCGGATGCCGATCTGTCGCCGCGCGGGATCGCGGAGCTGGAAGCCGAGTTCCTGCAGGCGCTTGACCTTCGAGACGTCACGCTGGTGGGCAACGATCAGGGCTCGTACATGATCGCCGCCGTCAGCCATCCCGAGCGGATCGGCCGGCTGGTGATCACCTCGTCCGAGGCCTTCGAGAACTTCCCTCCGGGGCTCCCCGGACGCGCTCTCGCGCTTGCGGCGAAGCTGCCGGGAGGGCTGAACGCCTCGCTCCAGCAGCTGCGTCTGCGGCCTCTTCGTCGGTCCCCGCTCGCCCTGGGACGGATGGCCAAGCGACCTGTCCCCGAGGAGATCACCGACGCGTGGCTTCGCCCGCTGCTCACGAACCGGGAGATCCGCCGGGACCTGGCCAAGTACATCCGCTCTGGCACGAAGGGCGACATGCTGGAGGCGGCCGAGGGCCTGCGCTCCTTCGACCGGCCCGCGCTCGTGGTCTGGGCGGCCGAGGACCGGGTGATGCCTGCCGAGCATGGGCGGCGACTCGCCGAGCTGCTGCCGGACGGCAGGCTGGTCGAGATCGCGGACAGCTACACGCTGATCCCTGAAGACCAGCCCACCGAACTTGCGGCGTGCATCCGTGCGTTCATCCGAGAGACCCGAAACGGGAAGGGTGAATGATCGATCGTCGGACGATAGCGCTGTCAGGGGGTGTCTTCGCGTCGCCGTCTCACGCCCGGCTATCGCTGGCGGACCCCGTCACAGTCCATGCCGCTGCGCGAACGCCCTCGGAGCATGGGCCTCGTCTCGATCAAGCCGGTCGAGGGGTGAAGCGGAGGTCCCCGGTTTCGACTCCCCTCGGCCGCTCCAACGCGCGCGTCGTCCCTGACCAGAAGCTCTCGCTCTTGTCCGGATTCCTGGGTCGTTGCTCGATCGGTGACTCCAACGAAGCACGAACGGAAGCCCTGCGACGGCCGAGGGCCCTGATTCCGTTTTCTGTCCCCTTCAGGATCGGGTGCCGGGGGAGTCAAATGGAGAAGGAGTTGCGAGGCTCGTTGACTCCTCGGATGGGTGGTGTGACGGTGCGTGGCCTGCCAGCTTGGATCGCGCACTACAATGGCCGCCGGGTTAGCTGCCCACGATGCACCCGGCCGGTTGCCGAGGTGTGGGGGAGCGATGGCCGAGTCATCCACGACCAGCCCGGAGACGGTGCCGGAGCTGGATCTCCTGGTCACCACCAAGTTCCATGTCCCCCGCGCGGGCTTCGTGCCGCGCCCCCGGCTGCTGGCGCGCCTCGCGCAGGGGATGGAGCGTGGGCTCACGCTCGTTTGCACGCCGGCCGGCTTCGGGAAGACGACGCTGCTTGGCGATTGGGCCCGCCGCAGCCATCGCCCGACCGCGTGGCTGTCGCTGGATGCCGGCGACAACGACCCGGCGCGGTTCTGGCGGTACGTCGCCGAGGCGCTTGACCGTGTGCGGCCGGGGGTCAGCGAGCAGGTCGCCCCGCTGCTCCGCGGCCCGCAGCAGCCACCGTCGGAAGCGGTGGCGACCAAGGTGATCAACGACATGGCTTCCGTGCCCGAGCAGGTCACGCTCGTCCTGGATGACTACCACCTGATCGAGGCCTCGCCGGTGCACGAGAGCGTCGCCTTCCTGCTCGAACGGCTGCCGTCCGGGCTGCGCTTGGTGCTCGCGAGCCGCGCCGACCCGCCGTTGCCGCTGGCGCGCTTGCGCGCCCGCGGCCAGCTCGCCGAGCTGCGCGCGACCGAGCTGCGCTTCTCTCTGGACGAGACGGCTGCCCTCCTGCGGGAGGCGACCGGGTTCGATCTTCCCACGGCGGCGATCGCCGCTCTGCAGGAGCGGACCGAGGGCTGGGTGGCCGGCGTGCAGCTTGCCGCGCTGTCGTTGCAGGGACACCCCGATCCGGCCGGGTTCATCGCGACGTTCGCGGGAAGCAACCGCTTCGTCCTTGACTATCTGACCGAGGAGGTGCTTTCACGACAGCCCGAGCAGGTCGTGCGCTTCCTGCTGGAGACGTCGGTGCTGGAGAGGCTGTCTGGCCCGCTGTGCGACGCCGTAACCAATGAAACGGGAGGGCAAGCGCGGCTTGAGGCTCTCGAGCGGGCCAATCTGTTCGTGGTGCCGCTGGACGAGGTGCGCCGCTGGTGGCGCTATCACCATCTGTTCGCCGACCTGCTCCGCGTCCGCCTTGCGCAAGAGCGGCCCGAGCGGGTACCGGAGCTGCACCGTGCGGCAGCCGCCTGGCATGAAGAGCACGGGTCCGCAGACGATGCCGTGAGGCACGCACTGGCCGCCGGCGAGGTCGACTGGGCTGCCCGGTTGGTGGAGCGTCATGTCGAGGCGCTGCTTCGCCGGAGCGAGGGCGCGACGCTTCGCCGATGGCTTGGGGGCCTGCCCGCGGAGACGCTCCGCGCCCGGGCGCGACTGTGTCTGGCCCAGGCGATCACCGCGGTCGTGGGAAGTCGGGTGGAGGCCATCGAGCCGCTGCTGGTCGATGCGGAGCGCGCGTTTGCCGCCAGCGGCGACGAGCCGCACGAGCCGTCGTGCGGCCGGGCGCTCAGCGTCCTTGCGAACGTCCCCGCATCGATCGCGTTCCTGCGTGCCGAACTCGCCCGCCTTCGCGGCGATGCCGAACGGGCGGTCGATTTCGACCAGCAGGCCCTGGGGCATCTGGGCGAACCTGACTGGCTACTGCGCTCACTGGTCGCGTGGAACCTCGCGGTCGCAGACTGGCTGCGCGGCCGGCTCGAGCCGGCCGAGCATGTGCTGGCGGAGGTGGTCGCCGAGCGACAGGCGGCCGGCGAGGGCTATCTCGCCATGCGTGTGTGCTACGACCTGGGCCAGGTGCAGAGGGCCCAGGGCCGCCTGGATGCGGCACTCGCCACCTATCGGCGGGGACTGGAGCCTGTCAACGAGACCGGCTCCGAATTGCCAGCCGCGGGCATCCTCCACGTGGGGCTGGCCGAGGTGCTGTACGAGCAGGATGAGCTGGCCGCCGCCCTCGATCATGCGACCCAATCAGTCGCGCTGTGCCGGCAGCTCGCCTTCACCCAGTCGCTCGCCACCGGGCTTGCCATCCTGGCCCGGATCCGCCAGGCGCAGGGCGATGCGAACGGGGCTCTGGACGCGATCGAACAGGCAGAGCAGGTGGAGCTGAGCCCGCAGGTGGTCGCCCTGCTCAACCCTGTGCCGGTTTGGCGGGCGGGATTGCTGCTCGGCCGTGGCGAGGTGGCCGAGGCAGCCCGTTGGGCCAACGAGCGAGGGCTGAGTGCGGCAGATGAGCCGAGCTATCCGAGGGAGGGCGAGTATCTGGTGCTCGCGCGTGTGCTGCTTGCCCAGCGGGAGCCCGACCGGGCGCTCGGGCTCCTTGAGCGGCTTCACGCCCAGGCGGTAGACGAAGAGCGAACGGGCAGCGTCATCGAGCTGGGTGCGCTGCGAGCGCTCGCGCTCGAGGCGCGGGGCGACGATGCTGCTGCGCTGACTGCTCTTGCCGAGGCGCTGGTGCTGGCCGGCCCCGCGGGCTACGCGCGCGTGTTTGTTGACCACGGCGGGCCGATGGCCCACCTGCTCGGCAGGCTCGCTGCGGCCCACCGTACCGGGCGGGTCGAGCTCCCCAGCTCGGTCCCGCCCGACCACCTTGACCGGCTGGCGCGAGCGTTCAAGCCGGACGGCGCATACGCCGCTTCGCGTGCCGACCGCGACACGGCTGGGGTCGAAGCGTTGGTCGAGCCGCTGAGTGACCGGGAGCTGGAGGTGCTCGGACTGCTGGCCGCGGGCAAGTCGAATCAGCAGATCGCCGACGAGCTCTTCGTGGTCCTGGATACCGTCAAGAAGCACGTCGGCCGTATCCTCGCCAAGCTCGGCGCGGCCAACCGTACCCAGGCGGTGGCGCGCGCCCGG
>DASSUE010000288.1:0-3227 GCA_035707305.1 Gemmatimonadales bacterium | reverse complement strand
GTTCGTTTCACTGAACAGTCGCAATCATCTGCTGCTCGAGACGGAGCCGGCCTTCGGGAAGTTCTTCGCTGCCCTGCGTGATTTCCTCGGCGTCCGGATGGCTGATGCATCCCGGCCCGCGACCGGGACCACGACCGTGGTGCTGCCGGGACCAATCGGTACCGGGTACGAGGTCATCGAGCGGCTCGGCAGCGGTGGGATGGGCGTGGTGTACAAGGGGCGGGACCGCCGGCTCCGGCGGCTGGTCGCGCTCAAGCTCCTTCCCGATGCGCTGGCCGCCGAGCCCCTCGTCCGCGAGCGATTCATCCACGAGGCCAAGGCCGCCGCCTCGCTCGATCATCCCAACATCTGCCTGGTGTACGGTGTCGACGAGGCACCTGGACAGCTGGTCTCGTGATGCCGTGCTACGAGGGCGAGACGCTGCGAGCCAAGATCGATCGCGGGCCGTTGCCGGTCGCCGAGGCGCTGGACTACGCGGGGCAGATCGCGGCCGGCCTCGCGCACGCCCATGCCGCCGGCGTGGTTCATCGGGACGTCAAGCCGGCGAACGTGCTGGTGACCTGGGAGGGCCGTGCGAAGATCCTCGACTTCGGGATCGCTAAGCTGGCCGATGCCCGCCTCACGCGAAGCGGGATGGTGCTGGGTACCTACGCGTACATGAGCCCGGAGCAGGCGGGCGGCGAGTCGGTGGACCACCGCACGGACCTGTGGTCACTGGGCGTCGTGCTGTACGAGATGCTTGCAGGGGAGCCGCCCTTCCGGGGCGAGTCGAGCCGCGCCGTGCTGGCGGCTATGCAGGTCGCAAACCCTGCCCCGTTGACCGCGCGTCGCCCCGAGGTGCCGCCCGCACCCGACGCGCTGGTCATGGCAGCTCCGCTCCAAGGAGCCGGAGCAGCGCTTGCCCACCGCGACAGCACTCCTCGCCGAGCTGGAGGCGGTCCAGACGCCGGCGAAGCGGTAGGTCGTTAATTTCAAGGCTCGCGAGCGTGGCGGAACTGGCAGACGCGCAGGACTTAGGATCCTGTCCCGCAAGGGGTCCGGGTTCGACTCCCGGCGTTCGCATCGGAAGCGCGGTAGTAAGAAACCCTACCGCCCTTCCGCGTTTACCGCCCGTGCCGCCGCCTACTGTACTCCCTCGACCACCCGCTTACCTTTACCCCCATGGCAGACATCCTGGTCGAAAAGACCGCCGAAGACGCGGCGTCCAAATCGCTTCGCGTCACGGTGCCGGTCGAGCGGGTGCGCCAGGCGGAAGATCGCGCGCTTCAGTATTTCAGCCGGCGCGCGCGGTTGCCCGGGTTCCGCCCCGGCAAGGCGCCCGCGGGGGTGGTCCGCAAGCGGTTCGGCGACCAGATCCGCCAGACGGTACTCGAGGAAGTCATCCGCGAAAGCTGGGAGACAGCGCGGACCACCGAATCGCTCAAGCCCATCGCCGACCCGTCGATCAAGAACCTCAAGTTCGAAGACGGCAGCGCCATCGAATTCGAGCTGATGGTCGAAGTGCGGCCGTCGCTTACGCTGGAGCGCGTAGGCGGCTTCCGGGTCTCGCGCAGCGTTTCACCCGTGACGGACGCGACCGTCAATGAGCAGCTGGAGCGGCTGCGGGAACAGAAGGCGGCCTGGCTCCCGGTGGAAGGGGCCCAGCCGACACCGGGCCAGATGGTGCGGGTGGAGGTCGCGCCCGTCGAAAACGGTGTCGCCGCGGCCGCGCAGCCGTATTCGCTGGTCCTGGGCGAGCAGCAGGCCGTGCCGGGTTTGGAGGAGCGCATCATGGCGATGCTCCCCGGTCAGACGGTGGATACCGAGATCAAGCTCCCCGACGATCACCCCGATGAATCGCGCCGCGGGCAATCGCGCCGGGTCCGGATCACGCTGCACGAGGTGAAGCGCCAGGAGCTGCCCCCGCTGGACGACAGTTTCGCCCGAGAGCTGGGGGACTTCGACAGTGTGGACGCGCTCCGCGCCGCGGTCCGCGCGGATCTCGAGCAGGAGGCGGTCCGGGAGGCCGATGCCCGCGTGCGGCAGGCGATCCTGGGCCAGGTCATCGAGGCCAACCGCATTCCCGCACCGGACAGTCTGGTCCACCGCGTGCTGCACGGATTGGCGCACATGTACCGCGTATCGGAGGACCAGCTCGCCGCCTTCGAGAGCCAGTTCCGGCCGGTGGCAGTGTCCCAGGTGCAGCGGGATCTCGCGCTGGACGCCGTGGTCGAGGCCCAGGGACTCCGGGCAACCGAAGCCGAGATCGACGAGCGGGTGGCCGCGATGGCGGCGGCACGGAACGTGCCCCCTGGAGACATGTACGCGACGTTACAGAAGGCGAACCGGCTGCAGGAGATCGAACGGGGGGTTACGGAGGAGAAAGCCTTCGCCTACCTCCTCCAGCAGTCCACCGTTGACGAGACGAGCTGACGATGGCCACCCTGTACCCGCCGTATATCATCGAGCGCTCGAGCCGCGGGGAGCGGACCTACGACATCTTCTCCCGGCTGCTGATGGACCGCATCGTGTTCCTCGGTGCACCGATCAACGACGACGTCGCGAACATCATCATCGCGCAGCTACTGTTTCTCGAGGCGGACAATCCCGAAAAGGACATCTACCTCTACATCAATTCCCCGGGCGGCATCGTGTCGTCGGGGCTGGCCATCTATGACACGATGCAGCACCTCCGGGCGCCGGTGAACACGATCTGCATGGGCATGGCCGCCTCGATGGGCTCGTTCCTGCTGGCGGCCGGGAGCGCGGGTAAGCGGAGCGCGCTGCCACACTCGCGAATCATGATCCACCAGCCGTCGGGCGGCACGCAGGGCACGGCCGCGGACATCGAGATCCAGGCCCGTGAGATCCTGTACCTGCGCTCCAAGCTGAACGCGATCTACGCCAAGCACACCGGACAGACCATCGAGACCATCGAGCGCGACATGGACCGTGACCGGTTCATGAGCGCCGAAGAGGCCCAGGCGTACGGGATCATCGACACCGTGTTCAACCCGCGGAAGGACGTCGTCCCCACGAGCGGGAACGGCCAAAAGGCCTTGACGCCCTCCTGAGGGGGGGGCAGGTTACCCGGAGCCGTTCACCTCAGCCGCCGCCTCAATGTCCAACGACAAGCACCTTCGCTGCTCGTTCTGCGGAAAGTCGAAAGACTCGGTCCGGAAGTTCATCTCCGGACCGTCGGTCTACATCTGCAACGAGTGCATCACCCTCTGCAATGAGATTCTGGC
>DASSUE010000287.1:0-4969 GCA_035707305.1 Gemmatimonadales bacterium | reverse complement strand
AGAGGAGCCGGGGGTCGTCGCATTTGCGCCGGGTCTCCATGGCGTCGAGGCCCTCCAGCGGCTCCAGGGCGCGGAGCAACACGGCGCTGGCCCTGCCGACGTCCTCGCACACCAGGTTTGCGCACCAGTGCACGCCATAACTCAGATAGACGTACCAGGTCCCGGGCGCCGCGAACAGCGCCGCGTTACGCTCGTTGCGGCGGTGACGATAGCCGTGGGACGCGGGGTCGTCGTACCCGAGATAGGCCTCCGTCTCTACGATCCGGCCGGCGGTACAGACGCCGCCGACGCGGGACACCACGACGGCGCCGAGGAGTTCGCGCGCCACCAGCTCCGCCGGCCGCCGAAAAAATCGAACGGGCAGCGGCGCTGCCCGTTCATACCGACTCACTCCGCCTTGCGGCGGGGCCGCGGTCGGGACCGGCGACGAGGAGCCGTAGGCTCGGGGTCATTGCCCGGGGCGGCTGCGGTTGCTTCGGGGAGGGCCTCCGGCGCGGCCGGGGCCGCCGCCTTCGCGTTGGCCCTGGGCCGGCTGGCGCGCTTTCGCGGTGCCCGCGCTCGGCCAGCGGTCCGGGGTTCGTTCGCTCCTGCCGCCGGCTCGTCGCCGGCCATCGGAACCAACTCGAGCTCGGGCTCGGGTGCGTCGACGTGCACGACGCCGATCAACGGTACGTCCGCCATCCGCACGCCGCCGCGCGATCCCCGACGGAAACGGACGCCGAAGCGCTGGCCGTTGCGGCCGTCCGCGTCGAGATCCAGCTGAGCGCTGTCCGCGGTCGCGATCTCTGCTGCCGGCTCGGCCGACGGCACCGCCGCCCGCGCAGCCGGCGTGGCGTCGAGGCGGTGCGGGGCAATCTCGAACTCGGTATCGCTCACCTGCCGCACATCGGCGATCTCCGCATCGTTCGCTTGCCGCAGCAGCCGCAGGAAGCGCGGCATCCCCAGCAAGGGATCTTCCCGGCCGTGCAAGGCCACCATCCGGAGCCGTAGCGCCTCGTGGGCTACGGGTCCCTTGAGCTGGCCGAGCGCCTCCGTCATGAGCTGGAACGCCCGCGCGAGCGAAAGATGCCCGTCGCGCTGCGGCTCGGGTGTCCGTGCCGCGGCCGCCGGCGCACGCCCTGGCCGCTCGCGGTCGCGATCCCGGCCCCGGCCGCCGCGTCGGCCTCGCCCTCGACGTCCGGCCGCCTCGGGAGCTTCGCCCGGCTCGATCACGGCTCGGGCTGGCGCCGCAGCCGCCATCCCACCGACGGCAGCCGCGCCGGCGGGCGCGACCTCATACTGACCGTTCTCGAGCTTGTTCACCTGCAGCACGCCGCGCTGGCCGGCTTCCACCACGAACTTGCTGAACCGGCTGAAGCGCGGTCCGGCGTTGCGCTCGTCGAAATTCGGATCGAGCTGCTGCATGACCTGCTTCAGCCGGTCCGATCGCATGACATCCCCGTTGCGGGCCATCTGCGCCACGGCCTCGCGCGCGAGCTCCCACGGATCGCGCTGGGCCGATGGCACGTCGATTTCCTTGGTGAGGCCGGCGAGATCGCTGTACGAGAAGTACTCGTCGCAGTTCTGAATCAGCATGTCGCTGGCCGACTCGCGGATCCCGACCCCGATGACGTACTTGCCGTACTCCTTGAGCTTGATGACCAGCATGGAAAAATCGCTGTCACCGGAGAGCAGGATGAACGTCCCGATCTCGGGCCGGGTGAAGACCAGCTCGATGGCGTCGATGGCGAGTCGAATATCGGTCGCGTTCTTCTTCGTGGAGCCCACGCCGGGCGCGAAGATCAGATCAATCGACGACTCCGACAGCGGCACGATGTACTGCGGATAGCGGCGCCAGTCCGCGTATGCCCGCTGGACTGCGACCTTGCCTTTGATGATGTCGCTGTTGAGAAGGTGCTTGAGCTCTTTCGCGAGGTCCGACCGAATGCCGAGAGTAACGTTGTCGAAGTCGATCAGCAGCGCGGCATTGGGGGCGTGAGCGGGGGGATGGTTCGTCAGGTGCCGCCCGGGGCGGCTCAGAGGCTGGGTCACGTAGCACTCGAGTGATGCCCCCGCACCATCACGGAACCCGCAAGCGGCATCGCCGGACGCCGGCGTTCGCGCGGGTAAGCGCGTGGTCGGAAGCGAAGGTCGTTGCGCGGCGCACCCTGCGCCGTCGCCCCTGCACGGGCTCTCCCGCGGGTCAGGGCCGCGCGGGCGGCGCGATGCCGACCCCGCTGCGCGGTCCCGCGACCGCCGGAGAGCCACCCAAATGTAGGTGGCGGAAGGGATTGCTGGAAGTGCCGCCCGGTTCAGAGCGAACCGCTTGCCTCAGGAGCCGGGGGTCGACCCTGCGAGCGGAAGCTCAAGCACGAAAAAGAAGCGCGTACCCCAACCAGGCGCAGTTTCGACGTCGAGCGTGGACCCCATCGCTTCTACCAGCTTCCGGCAGATGGAGAGTCCCAGCCCAGATCCGGAAAAGGCGTACTCGCCCTGCTTCTGACGACGGCGGAACGGCTCGAACAGCATGGCCATGGATTGCGGCGGTATGCCGCGCCCGGTGTCGCGCACGGAGAAAGCGACCCGGCTCGGCGACAACTCCTCCGCCGCGACTTCGACGTGGCCTTCCGCCGTGAACTTGAGCGCGTTGGTCGTGAGGTTGAGGAGCACTCGGCTCAGCGCCACCGGATGGCCGATCCGGAAATCGGCTTCCGGGCGCGTCACTTGAACCTCGAGCGACTTCTCCTCCGCGATCGGCAGCACGATGTCGCGCACCGACTCCAGGATGTCGGTGATCGAGAACGGAATCGGATCGAGGTCGACGAGGCGGTCGCCGCCGCGGGCGAGCTCGATCACATCGCTCGCGACCGAGCTGAGACCGAACGCCGCGCTGTAGATCAACCCGAGCTGACGCTCCTGGACCGGGGTGACCGGCCCGCTTCGAGCCCGCTGGAGGGTTTCGGCGAGAAACAGGATGGAGGTGAGCGGCGAGCGGAGGTCATGCGCGACCTCCACCACGAGCTCGAGGCCGTCGGGCGCGGACAGCCGGTCGGCGAATCGCTGGGACCAGTCCACCTCGAGCCGCTGCTGGACCAGCTCCACGGCGCCCAGCAGGCGCAGCAGCTCTCCCGGGGGCGGCGGCGGATCGAGCGCGGCGAGCCGTTCCAGGAGTGCGCTTCGGATGACGGTGACCAGACGACGGGTGAGCGCCGTGCGGGCCACCAGCCCGAGATCGGGCTCCTGACCGATCGCCGCCGCGCGGATCGCGTTGCACAGGCCGGCGACCTGGACCGCTACTTCATCGGGCGATGCCGCGTGCTCGACCATGCTTTCCCAGCGGGCCGGTACGCCCTGCACCGCCTCACGGAGCGCGTCCCAGCACGCCGGCGAGAGCACGGCGCTCGTCGGTCCATCCGGATCCCACACGCGCGTCGAGGCGGGCGTCGGCCCCGACGAGCGTTTGCGTTCCCCGCTCGTCGCAGGAAGCGCAATCTCCGGATTCACTCGAGAGTCCCCGCGCTGTCGTCCCTATGAAAGTTGTGTTTGTCCATCAGCCGGTAGAGAGTGGTGCGATCGATGCTCGCGAGCCGTGCGGCCTTGGACATGTTGCCCCCTGCCCGGCCGACGAGGCGCGTAAGGTACTCACGCTCGAACTGCGCCACCACCCGGTCTTTTGCCGCGTGATAGGCCTCGTCCATCACGCCGGGCGCGACCTGCGCTTCGGCCGGCCACTCCGAATTCTCCTCGTACAGCGGAATCTCGTTCGGCTGGATGAGCTGATCCGGCTCGGCCAGCACCGCGACGTGCTCGATAACGTTCTGCAGCTCACGCACGTTGCCGCGCCACGGGCGCGACCGCAGGAACGCGATGCTCGCCTCGCTGAGCCGTGGCAGCCGGTCGGCCATGCCGCGATGGCGGGTCCAGTAGTGTGTGAGGAAGTGATTCGCGAGGAGCGGAATGTCCTCCTGTCGCTTGCGGAGCGGCGGGAGCTTGATGGGCACCACGCGCAGGCGATAGAACAGGTCGCCTCGCAGCACCCCGGCGTCCACCGCCTCCTGCGGGTCGCGGTTGGTGGCGGAGATGAACCGCACGTCGACCACGGCGTCCACCTGCTCGCTGCCAACCCGCCGCACCACGCCGTCCTGGACGACCCGGAGCAGCTTGGCCTGAAGCGGCATCGACATCTCCGTGAGCTCGTCGAGGAACAGGGTGCCGCCGTGCGCGGTCTCCAGCAGGCCCGGCTTGTCGCGGTCGGCTCCCGTGAACGCGCCCTTGCGGTGCCCGAACAGCTCGCTTTCGAGCAAGCCTTCGGGGAGGGCGGCGCAATTGATCGCGACCACGGTTTTGTGCGCCCGGCGGCTGTACTGATGGATGAACTGCGCGATCATCTCCTTGCCCGTGCCGCTCTCGCCGCTTATGAACACCGAGGCATCTGTGGCGGCGACCTTGCGCGCCAGCTCCACCGCTTTGCGGAACAGGGGCGAGATGCCGATGAGCGCCACGTTCTCGCTGTGGCCGTTCTGCTTCATCAGCTGGAGCCGGAGGTCCTGCGCCTCACGCGACACCATCACGGCGTGGGAGGCCCGCCCGATGAGCACCTGGAGGTGGGTGGCGGAGAACGGCTTCGGGAGGTAATCCCACGCCCCGGCCCGGAGCGCCTCGATGCTGCTGGTCACGCTGGGGTTGCCCGTCATGACCACGACGATGGTGTCCTTGTGGGCTTCCAACGCGGTGCGCAAGATGTCCAGACCCGACACCTGCGACATGTAGAGATCGACGAGGATGATGTCGAACTTGCGGCGCTTGACGGTGTCCAGGGCTTCTTCGCCCCGTCCGACCAACGTCACGTTGAAGCCGTCCATCTGGAGGACGCTCGCACAGCTCTCGCGCAGCGTCCGCTCGTCGTCCACGACCAGCACGCGAATGCTGGCCTTGACGTCGGGCGGGATCGACAACGGATCGCGAGGGCTCTCCGGCCCGGCAGCGCCGG
>DASSUE010000286.1:0-11988 GCA_035707305.1 Gemmatimonadales bacterium | reverse complement strand
GTTCTTCGCGGGGAGGTTCGCCGCGAAGGAGGCGGTCATGAAGGCGCTCGGGACCGGATGGGCGCGCGGCGTCGCCTGGACCGACATCGACGTTCGGCGGTTGGCGTCGGGCAAACCCGAGCTCTCGCTGAGTGGCCGCTGTCTCGAGATCGCAGGCGGTCTCGGCGTCGACCGGTGGGAGATCAGCATTACCCACACGGGGGGACACGCCGCGGCCAGCGTCGTGGCATTCGGCCACGACGCCGGCTGAGACAACACACCAGGCTATTCGTTCGCCCCGATCGGGTGGGTCGTCGGGAGATTGTTCGCGACGTCGGTCGACCCCTCGCTGCACTCGGGATGACCGAACCCGCCGGCGCTCACCCCGTCCGTGATATCGTGGATGATGTTATCGGTGCCATCGTCGACGCCCGCCGGGACGAAGTCGAGGCCCAACGCATCCCGGACCTTCCAGGCGATGATGTGGTCGGCGCACGATGTATCGCCGCTCACGCCCAACGCGCCCACCAACTCGCCGTCCGAGTTGTACAGCGCAAGGCCGCCGCCGAACACGTTCACTCCACCAATGCGGTGGCCGATCAGCGGATCCTTGACGGTTCCGAAGTCCTCGATCTTTCCGTCGTAGGCGATGGTGGCGTCAACCGGATTGCTCTCCTGCAAGCCGAAGAGGCTGCCGCCGGGTTGAACGGCCGAGTACAGGTTGGCAGTGGACAGCGCGAATCCGGTCAGGCTGAATGCGTTCGCGGTGTTGGCCTTCTGGGCCGAGATCACGCGGCTGCCCGGCCACTGGTCCACGGGAGATTCGCTGGTGAAGACCACCATCTGCACCACACCGGCGCGGTCGACGATGGTGCCCCACATATGGAACCCCAAACCGCCGTTCTCGTTGTCGGGACCCAGATCCGTCGCAGCGATAAGCGCCGCCCGGAATTCAGCGCCGGTCGGAAGCGATGACGGGGCTTTCTTACCGCTCGGACCGGTGAGGTCGGCGGTGCCGTCGCTGCCGCAGCCAGCTGCAGCGAGCGTGCACGCCAGGGCGACCGCCGCCGCCCGGATGCCGTGAGACACACGTGCGTGATCCATGGAGCACCTCGATTCATAGGATGATGAAGCGCGCGGGAGACGCCTCCATCATGAGGTGCAGCCGTTACAGGAGTGTTGTGTCGAGCGTTATCGGCGGGTAACAGACCGCGACCGGCGCGTGGAGGGCCGCATCGCGGGCTCGTGTGCGCGGATCGTGCGAAGCAACGATTCGGTCTCCGCACTCGGCGTGCAGTCGAAGTCGTGCGCGAGCCGCCGGCACAGCTGCATGTAGGTCGCTATGGCGCCGGCGCGATCGCCCATGCGTGCCAGCAGTCCGATCAGCCGCCGGTAGCTGACCTCGTCGTGGTCGGAATGGTGGACGGCCAGGCGGGCCCAGACCACGGCGGTGCCCGTGTCGCCGGCGGCCTCCGCGTCTGCCATGAGTCGCCAGGCAGCCCTCACCGCCAACATTCGGAGCCGAGCCCGTTCGTCCTCCAGCCATCGCTCGAATCCCGACGCGCCGTCGACGAAGAAGCCCGGGAGGAGCGGTCCCTGATAGAGCTCGACCGCTTCAGCGGTGCGGCCAGCCGCCAGGGCCTCCTCGAACTGGATGACGTCGCAGCGGAACAGCGAGGCGTCGAGCCGGATCTCCTCATCGCCCCGCGAACGTATCGCGCCGGGACCGAACGTCCGGCGGAGGCCGTGCAGCGCCTGCCGCAGGGCCGCACGTCCATGCTCGGCGCCGAGCTCGGGCCAGAAGAGGGCGAGCAGCGTCGAGCGACGATGAACTCGCGGCCGAGCCAGCGCGAGGTATACCAGCAGGGCGAACCGCTTGGGGTGGGCAAGCAGCGGGTGCGGATCTGCCGCGGCATCATCCCAGAGGTCCATCCCACCCAACGTCAGCAACTCGTACACACCGCAGCCATTGTATCGGGGACACGAAGGTAGGAGATGGTTCGCCGCGCAGCAATAACCGCTGCGCATGCAAATGCTTGCAGCTACGCCGGCGGGCGGATCGTCAGCTCGACTCGCTGGTCAGCCGGAGCGCGAGGGGGTCAGCGGAGGGGGGCGGCCGAGCAACCGGCCAGCCCACGCGCGAAGGGATGAGCGCGACGCTGTAGCAGTGCCCTAGGATGCTCAGGTCGAAGCGAGCGGGCCGAGCTCGCCTTCCACGGTGCTTATCGGGCTGTACACGAAAGAGCGGCCATTGCTCGACCCGCCCCACAGGATGCCGAGCAGCGTCACGTTACTGCCGGAGCCGAGCACAAAGACCGGTGAGCCGCTGTCGCCGCCGCCCACCCCGGCCGAGACCAACGTCTGCCCCAGCATCGTGATGTTGCTGCCGCTCACGCTGGTGGTGACGTTGGTCTGGGTAATCTGGCCCTGGGTCCAGCCGGTCGTCCGGCCGATCTTGTTCGCGGTCGCGCCGACTACGCCCCCCGACGCCAGCTCGCCGTTGATGGTGAAGGTTCGCGTAATCTCGAGGTTGTTCCGCTTCCGGTTGGGCTCAGAAGTTCGGGAGATCACGCCCCGCTGGCCGCTGAATCCGCCGCGGTACTGCGCCCGCGCCGCGTCGCTCCACCGGCAGCGCCGGGTGGCCGGGCACTGCCCTCCGGTGAAGAACGGCGGGTCGGCCACTTCGTCCGCCACGACTCCCTGGCTCAGGAGCGGCTGGCCGTAGTCGGTGCCCTCCACGACGCCGCGGGTCGTGGTGCAGTGCGAGTTCGTGATGAACGCGCTAGTCCCGTCGTTGAATCCTAGGGGCAGACGAAGTCAGGGAAATTGATCTGGAGCCCGCCGGTGCGGGTATTGGCGGCCTGGAGCGAGACCATCTCCTGGATCGGCTCGGTCTCCTCGATGATGACCGCGGCGTCAGGCACGCTACGCCCAGCCAGTGCCTTCCGGATCTCCGCGGTTGCCGCGCCGCGCTCGACGCCCGTCGGTGGGCAGGAGCCCGACGACCAAATACGTTCCCGGCCCCACGGGTTTGCCGCGGTCGTCTCGCTGGGGCCAGACGTCCTCGAAGCTGATGATTTCGCCCGGCCCCAGCGTCCGGATACCGAGAATTGCGGCAATGACCTCGCCCTCCAGGCGGCGCCACACGGCAGCCCCGCGCGAATCGGTTACAAGAATATCGGAGGCGGTAGGACGGCCCTGCAGATAGACCGTGATCGGCTGATGGGTGGGGGTTGATGAGGCAGAGCTTCACCGGGACCGGCTCGCAGGCGGACTTGAGCGGGGACGCGAATTTCGAAACGCAAGGAGTCCGGCTTCACGCCGACCAGGGGAGAGACGGGACCTCCGGCCGCTCCTCCGGCGAGCGTGCTAAGGATGATTGCCGACGCGTACGTCCACTCCATGAACTGCAGCACACCTGCAGTGGGTGGTCAGAGGCTCCAGCTCCCGCTCGATGGTGGCCAGCGGACTGAATACAAACGAATCTGAGGTGCCGCCCCAGAGAATCCCACCGAGCGTCACGTTACCACTCCCTACTTGTTCGAACACCCGCGATCCGCTGCTGTCGCTCGAAGAAGACGAGAAGTGGGCATGCGGACCTCGTATAACGGGCAGAGCCGCCGCGTTGGCGGCGGCCCCACATGTAACCGCGGAACGTTCGTCGCGTCGAGTGTCGAGCGCTGGCGCGGGGGACCCTACTTCTGGATCATCGGTGCGTCCAACGCCTGCGCAATGCGTTGACGCGAGTCGGTCAGGTGCGCCCGGGTATAGGGGTCGAGTCGCTCCGCCCCGCGAGCCAGGCTGCGGTCGAGCTGGTTGCCCAGCGCGGTGAGCGTCATCCTCGCGACTGCGCGCGCGTCCTCGGGCAGCCCGGCGGGCGCATTTACCACCATTCCGATCATCCGGTTCAAATACGCCCGCTGCAGGTCCCGCCGCACTGAGCTGATCCGACCCGGCTCGTTGCGGCGGCCGGTGGGTCCGGCGATGGGCCTGGCCGCCTCCGCCCAGATGGAGGCGGTGAGCGAGTCGAACAGCTCGGGAATGGTGAACACGTCCTCGGTGGGTGCAGCCCGGAGCTCGGCATCGCGAATCCGGGCGAGCACCGCGGGGTCGAGGAGCTGATTCAGCAGCGCCCCTTGCTGCACGGCCGCCCATTGATGAAGCGGGAAATCAGCCCGCTCCTCACTAGTGCCCGAGCCCCAATGGCTCCACCGACTCGGCGCCAGGCGGGTGAGCAGATCGGGCTCGAAGTGGTAGGCATCCGCGCTGAAGGCCGCGGCGCTGATGAAGGAGAGGGCCTGGCGCTGCTCCGCCGCCGGGACATTCATAAATGCGGGGCGCGCTCCGGGATCGCCGCGGTGGTCACGCGAGGTGTACGCCCCGCCGATGTATTTGGTCGCTACCAGCGTGGCGTACCAGCGAACCGAGAGCAGGTCGCCGAACGCGCTTCGGAGCCTGGGGTAGCCCTGGCCCGGCGCCACGAGGCGCGCTTCGAGGGAATCGAACGACCGGTTGACCAGCGCTACACGGTTGCGCGCCCACTCGAGCGGATTGTCAGTCTGGTCGTACCGCGTAACCGTCGGGTCGAGCCCCCAGCGGCCGAACCCCGCGTCTTCATCGCTCCCGTAGAGATGTCCGTTGCGGGCCGCTTCACCGGCGATCGCCTGCAGGGAGCTGAGCTCCTCGTCCGGTGTCCAGCCGTCGGTGCCGCCGCCGCCCCGCGCCTCGCGGCTCCGACCAGCGACAATGCGTCCTTCCACATCGCCGTACCCATACCGGATGGCCCATCGGTCGTACGAGCCGATGGTGCTTCCGTAATAGTCGCCCTGGGCAGCGCGATCGAGGCTCACTGCGGGGGGAGCGTAATCCATGACCGATGCGCCGAAGCCGTTCTGTGCGGTCCAGGTGCGATCGCTCAACTGCGCCCGGGTGATTCCGGCTGACCCCCGGAAGTTGTGGCGCAGTCCCAGCGTGTGGCCGACCTCGTGCATGACCAGGTCCTTGAGGGCTTGGCCGATGTACTCGCGCGGAACCGAGCCTCCCGCGGGGACGATGCCAGCGTCCATCAGGGCGGCACGGAAGACGGTCCCTTCGGCGTTGAGCGAGGCACCGTACGAGCAAAGATGACCGCCGTCGGGCGAAACCCGAAGCAGTGAGTCCTGCGCCAGCGCGGCACCCACCAGCGCGTCCGGGCCGGCCAACTGCACCGCTTCGCCCCGCCATGCCTGGATCCACGACGCGGAGATCAGTATGTCGGCGTTAAGTATCTCGCCGGTGCGCGGATCGACGTTGCTCGGGCCGATTGCGTAGACCGAATGGTGCGTCGCCGTCCACCGCACTGTCGTATACCGGGCGTCCGCGGCGTTCCATGACGGGTCAGCCGGAGCGTCAAGCACCCGGATGGCGCCGCGAAATCCCGCGGGTTCGAAGGCGCGGTTCCACTCCAGAATGCCGGCGCGGACGTACGGCCGCCATTCGTCCGGCACCGTCCGGTCGATATAGAAGGTGATGGGACGGACCGGCTCGCTCACGGCGGCGGTGTCTTTTCGATCCAGCCGCCAGCGGTTCACGTAGCGGACGAAGAACCGGTCCGCGGTGTCGCGCGAAAAGTCACGAATCGCCGATACGAAGAAGCCCACACGATCGTCGGCGTACCGGGGCCGCATGGGCACGCTGGGCAATTCGACCAGCGAGTAGTGGACGCCGAGGGGCACCGACCGCCAGTCGGGGACGGTCTCGAGCCCGAGGTTCCGGCTCGGGGCATAGGTGAGCCGTACCTCGGCTTCGAGATTGGTCGGGAACACCTGAATCGTTCCGAGACTCGACCGATCGAAGTCGAACGCGACGTTCACCGATGGCTTCCGGTCGGTGGCGGCGCGCTGCAGAGCGGTGGCCAGGTCGGCCCAGTCGGAGAGCAGCAGCGGCTCGAGATCGACCAGGATCTCGTTGGTGTCTTTGATCGTGGCGATGGGAAAGGAGCGCGCCACTGAATGGCCAAATGAGTAGGCAACCGTGCGCGCCATGGGCGAACCCGCCTGCGCAGCCACATGGGGATTGATCACCCACAGCTCCACCCGATCACCGGCGCGGTGGAAGCGCACCAGGTCCGACCGAACCGACGCACCGCCGTCGAGTCCCGCCTCGCCGATGCCTTGCGAGAGCTGGGTGACGAGCAGGTAATCGCGATCGAACTGATCCGGCCGAAGGCCCACCAACAGGCCGCGGCGCTTCATGTAGGTGGTGAATACACCCGGCACGACACGCGCGGAGCGGGTCACCTCGGAAAACGACCGCCAGGGGACGTCCTTCCCCCGGTCGTCTGCGCGGATCAACCCGGTATCGGCCGGATCCGGGTCACGACCCGCGGGCGCCTGAGTGCGTGGTTGTGCGGCGGCAGGAGCATCGGGCGCTTGCGCCACAAGTGGAGCAGCCCCGAGGGCCAGCCCGATCAGAATGGAAGCGGAGAGTTTTGGCAATCGCGACACGGCGAACTCCACGACCGAAGACCTGCTGAGGCGCGCGTCCGTAACCGTTCCGGCGCACGGGACGTGGCTAAACCCGCAAGTCGGAGGCCGTGCTTAAGGCGCTATAGTGCAACAGCTTGAAAGCATAGCCTTGGGGACAGAATATGTCAAAAGACCCTATGGAGTGCAAAAAGCGGAGTGCAAAAAGCGGCATGGATTGCCCGATGACCCGATGCCCGGATGGCCAGATGGCCTGATTACGAGATGATTGCGTATCATCCGGTCATCGGGTCATCCGATCATCCGGTCAACGGGGTCATCGGGTCATCGGGCCATCTGGCAATCCAGCCATCACTTCCAGCTTGACCCACTTAGAGGCAAGCGCTACGTTTAGCGGCTTATGCCGACCATCAACCAGCTCATCCGGCGTGGCCGGAAAGACGTCGCAGCCAAGGACAAGGCGCCGGCGCTCCGCCAGAATCCGCAGAAGCGCGGGGTTTGCACCCGTGTGTACACTACGACGCCGAAGAAGCCCAATTCCGCGCTTCGCAAGGTAGCCCGCGTTCGCCTCACCAACGGATTCGAAGTCACCGCCTACATACCCGGTGAAGGCCACAACCTTCAGGAGCATTCGATCGTGCTCATTCGGGGCGGGCGGGTGAAGGATCTTCCTGGGGTGCGGTACCACATCGTACGGGGCACGTTGGATGCCGCGGGCGTGAATGATCGGCGGCAGGGCCGGTCGAAGTACGGCGCCAAGCGGCCTAAGGCCGGCGGTGGCGCGGCCAAGGGAGGTACGAAGTGAGTCGTCGGACCCGCGCAGTGAAGCGGCCGGTCCCGGCCGACCCCCGGTACGACAGCCAGACGGTCTCCAAGTTCGTCAACAACCTGATGTTCGAGGGGAAGAAGAGCGTCGCCGAGGGGATTTTTTATCGGGCGATGGATCTGATCGAGGAGCGCACCGGCCAGCCGGGTGTGGCCGTCTTCAAGCAAGCGGTGAACAACGCCAAGCCGTCGCTCGAGGTGAAGAGCCGCCGCGTCGGTGGCGCCTCCCTGCAGGTTCCCGTCGAAGTCCGTCCCGAGCGTCGCACGGCGCTCGCCATGCGCTGGCTGATCTCCTTTTCCCGGGCCCGGAACGAGAAGACGATGTACGAGCGGCTCGCCGCGGAGCTGATCCTGGCGTCCAAGGGTGAAGGAAATACGATCAAGAAAAAAGAGGACACGCACCGGATGGCGGAGGCCAATCGCGCGTTTGCTCACTATAGGTGGTAGGCAGGCGGTAGAGGCGGTGAGCCCGTTAGAGACGGTCATGTTTGGCTCGATAGATCTCGATAGATACTGCAGGCTGCAGGGCGCATCCGCCGTGCAGCCTGTTTGCTTTGGGACCGAGCCGTACCATCGTTACCCCCGTACCACCTCTACCGTCTACCTAAGATCGTTGTCTTCAAGCTGTTGACTTTCCTCCCAGACCTACTAAGTTTTGCAGGCTGTACGGAAAAACTGTACGGAAAAGTAGTGTATAGGATCACGTGGCACCTTACCACCCCTGATCCACTGAACAGACGCGTTCTCGTCGCCGCCGGGGTCTTGGCCTCGCAGGTGGCGAGTCATCCAGGGAGCGATTCCGGATGCGCGCGGAGCGATACCACCGGACGCACCGCATATCGGTGCCCTCCCCGGGTCGGTCGCCCCGCTTTTTCGTTGGACCGACGATCGACGTCGACATCGCCGAACTGACTATGGCCCGCACCACCCCACTCGAGCGTTATCGGAACATCGGCATCATGGCGCACATCGATGCCGGGAAGACGACTACGACCGAGCGCATCCTCTATTACACGGGGAAGAACTACAAGATCGGCGAGGTCCATGAGGGTGCGGCCACCATGGACTGGATGGAACAGGAGCAGGAGCGCGGCATCACGATCACGTCCGCTGCCACCACCTGCTTCTGGAACCGGAGCGGCACCCAGTATCGCATCAACATCATCGATACCCCGGGTCACGTGGACTTCACCGTCGAGGTGGAGCGGTCGCTCCGCGTCCTCGACGGGGCGGTGACCCTCCTCGACTCGGTGGCGGGCGTGGAGCCGCAGACCGAGACGGTGTGGCGCCAGGCCGATCGCTACGGCGTGCCGCGGATGATCTTTGCTAACAAGATGGACCGGGTGGGCGCGGACTTCGACCGCTGCCTCGCGATGATCCGCGACCGGCTCACGAAGAAGGCACACCCGATTCAACTGCCGGTCGGCTCGGGCGAGCTATTCACCGGGCACATCGACGTGATCCGGCGGGTCGAGATCATCTTCGACGAAGAGACCCTCGGCAAGACATTCACCGAGATGCCGGTGCCCGAGGCTTACCGCGCGAAGGTGGAGCAGGTTCGGCACGATCTGATCGAGGCGGCGGTGGAGCATCACGACACCCTGCTGGAGAAGTACCTCGCGGGAAACGAGCTCACCGAGGCGGAGATCCACGAGGCCATCCGCCACGCCACCATCAAGGACGGCTTCGTCCCGGTGTTGTGCGGTGCCTCGTTCAAGAACAAGGGCGTGCAGGCGCTGCTCGATGCGGTCATCGACTATCTGCCGAGCCCGGTGGATATCCCGCCGGTGCAGGGGCACCTGCCGCTCCACGACGACACCCACGTCGAGCGGTGCGCGTCGGACTCGGAGCCGTTCAGCGCGCTGGCGTTCAAGATCATGACCGACCCCTACGTGGGCCGGCTGACGTACTTCCGGGTATACTCGGGCTCGCTCAAGTCGGGCAGCTACGTGTACAACACGACGAAGGACAAGAAGGAGCGGATCGGGCGTCTGCTCCAGATGCACGCCAACAAGCGGGACGAGATCGAGGAAGTGCTCGCGGGGGACATCGCCGCGGCGATCGGCCTCAAGGACACCCGGACCGGCGACACGCTGGCCGACGAAGACAAGCCGGTCATCCTCGAGGCGATGAAGTTCCCGAATCCGGTCATCGACGTCGCTATCGAGCCCAAGACCAAGGCCGACCAGGACAAGCTGGCCGTGGCGATGCAGAAGCTGGCGGAGGAGGATCCCACGTTTCGAATCCGCACCGACCAGGAGACCGGCCAGACGATCATCGCGGGGATGGGTGAACTCCACCTCGAGATCATCGTGGAGCGCATGAAGCGGGAGTTCAAGGTGGAGGCCAACGTCGGCCGGCCGCAGGTGGCGTTCCGGGAGACGATCCGCAAGAAGGTGGAGAGCGTCGAAGGGAAGTTCATCCGCCAGTCGGGCGGCAAAGGCCAGTACGGGCACGTGGTCATCCACTTCGAGCCCGCGGACCCCGGCGCCGGATTTCTGTTCGAAGACAAGATCGTCGGCGGCGTCATCCCGCGGGAGTTCATCAAGCCGGTGGAAGCGGGAATTCGAGAGGCGCTGGAGAGCGGGGTGCTGGCCGGCTACCCGATGGTGGACGTGAAGGCCAGCCTCGTGTTCGGCAGCTACCACGACGTGGACAGCTCCGAGATGGCGTTCAAGATCGCGGGCTCGATGGCGGTGAAGGAAGCGGCCCGGATGGCGAATCCCGTGCTGCTGGAGCCGGTGATGGAAGTGGAGGTCGTGACGCCGTCCGACTTCCTGGGGGATGTCATCGGCGACCTGTCCAGCCGGCGGGGCAAGGTCGGCGGCATGACCCAGCGTGGCGACGCGCAGGTGGTGGCCGCGGACGTGCCGCTCGCAGAGATGTTCGGCTACTCCACCACGCTCCGGAGCATGACGCAGGGGCGGGCGGTGTACTCGATGCAGTTCGACCACTACGAGGAAGTTCCGAAGAACATCGCGGAAGCGATCATCAGCAAGCAGAAGGGCTAGGGCCGTCAGGGCCCGTAGTACCCACGGCAGGAAGCACACAGGGAGCACAGGGAGCACCGACCATGGCCAAGGCCAAATTCGAGCGTACCAAGCCCCACGTGAACGTCGGCACGATCGGGCACGTGGACCACGGGAAGACCACCCTCACCGCGGCGCTGACGAAGATTTCGGCCGACAAGGGCTGGGGCACCAAGTACGTGCCCTACGACGAGGTGGCGAAGGCCTCGGAATCGCAGGGCCGCCGCGACGCGACCAAGATCCTCACGATCGCGACCAGCCACGTCGAGTACGAGACCGACAAGCGGCACTACGCGCACGTGGACTGCCCAGGCCACGCCGACTACGTGAAGAACATGATCACCGGGGCGGCGCAGATGGACGGCGCCATTCTGGTGGTGAGCGCCGTCGATGGCCCGATGCCCCAGACCCGCGAGCACATCCTGCTCGCGCGGCAGGTGAACGTGCCCTCGATCGTCGTGTTCCTCAACAAGTGCGATCTGGTGGACGACGCCGAGCTGCTCGACCTGGTGGAGCTCGAGGTGCGTGAGCTGCTGTCGCAGTACGAGTATCCCGGCGACGACACTCCGGTGATCCGGGGCGCCGCCAGCAAGGCGATCGAAGGCGACAAGCAGTGGGTCGGCAAGATCGAAGAGCTCTACAGCGCGCTCGACACCTTCATCAAGGAGCCGGTCCGCGAGACCGACAAGCCGTTCCTGATGCCGGTCGAGGATGTCTTCTCGATCACCGGCCGCGGCACGGTGGCGACGGGTCGTATCGAGCGCGGGAAGATCAAGGTCGGCGAGGAGGTCGCGTTGGTTGGCTTCGGCGCCACCAAGAAGTCGGTCGTGACCGGGGTCGAGATGTTCCGCAAGCTGCTCGACGACGGCCAGGCGGGCGACAACGTCGGCCTCCTGCTCCGCGGCATCGAGAAGAACGAAATCGAGCGCGGCATGGTGCTCGCCAAGCCGGGCAGCATCACGCCCCACACGAACTTCGAGGCCGAGGTGTACGTCCTCACCAAGGAAGAGGGGGGGCGGCACACGCCGTTCTTCAAGGGCTATCGGCCGCAGTTCTACTTCCGCACCACGGACGTGACCGGGAGCGTGGAGCTTCCGGCCGGCGTGGAGATGGTCATGCCGGGCGACAACATCCAGATGACGATCGAGCTGATCACGCCGATCGCGATGGACGAGGGGCTCCGGTTTGCGATTCGCGAGGGGGGCCGGACGGTCGGGGCCGGCGTGGTGACGAAGATTTTGAAGTAGGGATCGCCTGGTAGCCAGATGGCTGGATGGCCCGAGCGCTGGCCCTCCGGTCATCCGGCCCTCCGGTCACCCCCAAGCGAGGACTGTATGGCTCAAAAGATCCGCATCCGGCTTAAGGCCTTCGACCACGTCGTGCTCGACCAGGCCGCCGCGGACATCGTGCGCACTGCGGAAAAGACCGGCGCGCAGGTCTCCGGCCCGATTCCGCTCCCGGTGAAGACCGAGCGCTGGACCGTACTCCGCAGTCCGCATATCGACAAGAAAAGCCGGGAACAGTTCGAGCTGCGCACGCACAAACGGCTGCTGGACATCAACGACTCCCGCCCGCAGACCATGGACGCGCTGACGAAGCTCGATCTTCCCGCCGGCGTGGACGTCGAGATCAAGGTCGAGTAGAGCGATGACCACAGGATTGATCGGACGCAAGCTGGGCATGACCCGCTT
>DASSUE010000285.1:0-4067 GCA_035707305.1 Gemmatimonadales bacterium | reverse complement strand
ACTGAGCTACGCGAGCGACGATCCTCATGTTGCACGCGTTTTCACAAGCGGGCGACGGGACTCGAACCCGCGACCCTCAGCTTGGAAGGCTGACGCTCTACCAACTGAGCTACACCCGCGCACTCGACCGCATGGTGGGGGTAGGATTCGAACCTACGTAGGGCAGAGCCCGGCAGATTTACAGTCTGCTGCCATTAGCCACTCGGCCACCCCACCGTCCCTACCGCCCAGCCGCCGTTCGACCTGCTCCATCGAGGCATCTGCGACAGCACCCCTTCGACAGTGAACCCCGCCGCCTCGGCGGGGTTCATGCGTCTCACGGGGCTTCGGCATCACCGAGCTGACGAGGGGAATCGAACCCCTAACCGCCGGTTTACAAAACCGGTGCTCTGCCAGTTGAGCTACGTCAGCCGAACAGGCCGAAAATAACAGACTCATATGATACATGGCGATTTACGGCTAGTCAACGGGAGATGGGCCAGGATTTGCATCAGCCGGCTCCCGCGGCGGGATTTTCGACGGCCTGGCTGGGACCCCGGGGTCAGGTCCGGGTGATCTGAATGGAGCCGTCTTTGGCATCCCGAATCTCGAACCCGTGCTTTCGCAGGAGGTTCCGGATCCGGTCGGCCTCAGCAAAGTTCTTCCGGCGTTTCTCCGCAGCTCTCACAACCGCCCAGCGGCAGGCCCAGTCCCACTCACCCTTGGGATCGCCAGTGGGCGGGACCTCGGGCGGGGTCGTCAGAACGCCGTCTTCCTCACAAACCCAGATTTGATCCGGGGTGAGGGTACGAGTTTGCTCGCTGGGCGTTATGTCCAGTACCCGATTCCCGAGGGCCCAAGCCGACCTGAACTCAGCCCCTAAGACCCTCCCCTCGTCCAGGAGACGGTTCCCCTCCCGCACCAGGATGTCAAACACCGCCGCGATCGCCCGGGGGGCGTTGAGGTCGTCGTCCAGCGCCTCAGTGAAGGCGGCCCGGAACCGCTCCGCCGCGTCGCGGCTCTCCGCGTGATCGTCAATGTTGGGATCCGCCGCGGCCAGCCGGTCGCGAAACCGCCCCAGTCGGACCGAGCCGTCCTGAGCGGCCGCGAGCGCTTCATCGCTCCAGTCCAGCGTCTTCCGGTAGTGAGTGCCGAACATGAAGAGTCGCACCGCGCCGGCGTCCACCCCCTGTTCCCTGAGGTCGCGCGCGGTGAGGATGTTGCCATACCGCTTGGACATCTTGGTGCCCTGGATGTTCAGGAACTCGCCGTGCAGCCAGATGCGGGCGAACTCCGGCTTGCCGGTGTGGGCGCAGCTCTGCGCGATCTCGTCCTCGTGATGGGGGAAGATCAAATCCACCCCGCCGGCATGGATGTCGAGAACATCGGTGCCCCACCGCCGCCCGATGAGGTCGAGCGCCATCGCGGAGCACTCCAGGTGCCAACCCGGACGCCCGCGACCAAACGGCGCGTCCCACGCCGCCTGGACCGCCTCATCCTCGGGTTTCGCCGCCTTCCAGAGCACGAAGTCGCGCGCGTCCTCCTTGGCGTACTCGTCCGACGCCACCCGTTCACTGGCTCCAGCGCGAAGCTCGCGGCGATCGAGCTGCGAGAGCCGCCCATATGCGGGGAACCGGGCGATGGCGAAATACACCGAGCCGTCGTCGCCCTGGTAGGCGACGCCCTTTTCCAGCAAGGACTCGGTCAGCGCGATCATCGGACCGATGTACTCGGTGGCGCGGGGATACTCGTGTGCCGGCCGGATCCGGAGGTAGTCCCGGTCTTCGAAGAACGCCTCGGCGAATGGGGCCACGTGTTGGCGGAGCAGAATTCCCCGCTGATTCGCCGCCGCGATAGTGCGATCGTCCACGTCCGTGAGATTCATGACATGGAACACCTCGTATCCGCTCGCTTCCAGCCAGCGGCGTAGCAGGTCCTCGAACAGAAACGTCCGAAAGTTCCCGATATGGGCGTAGTTGTAGATCGTGGGACCGCAGGTGTAGAGCGAGACCCGTGGCGGAGCGAGCGGCGTAAACGGCTCGACCCGTCGGGTGAGCGTATTGTGAAGCCTGAGTGTCATCGCTGCGGGCCGGACGCCAGCGGATCGGCGGCGGGCTCGGCCGGCGGGGGCGTGATCGGCGACGCCGCGAGTGGGATGCCGGGAAGCCGGACACCCGCGTCGTCGAAGCGATTCTTGATCCGGCGGCGCAGCTCCCGCGCCACGCCCCACTGCCCACCCGGCTGGGTGCGGGCGACGGCGCGGATCACGACCCGGTTGTCGCCGATGGTCTCGACGCCCCACACCTCCGGCACGCCGTCGAGCAGCGGCGACCATTCGTCATCCTCCGCGAAGCGCGCGATCTCGTCTTTCGCGACGGCCAGCGCGCGGTCCACCGGCTCGGCCGGTCCGACGGCCACATCGACCACGGCGCGAGCCCAGCCGGCTGTCCGGTTGCTCACCGCCTTGATCTCGCCGTTCGGGATGATGTGGCGTACCCCTTCGACGTCGCGGAGCACGACGATGCGCAGGGTGATTTGCTCGACCACGCCCACCTTTCCGCCCGCTTCGATCACGTCACCAATGGCGAACTGATTCTCGAGAAGAAAGAAAAACCCGGACAGAAAATCCTTCACCAAGCTCTGGGCGCCGAACGACACCGCGAGCCCCAGGATCCCGGCGCCGGCCAAAAGCGGCCCGATCTCGATGAACAGGTTGAGGGTGAGCAGGAGCCCGAGCACCAGCACGAGGCCACGGCCGACGGTCCGCAGCAGCTGAGCTATGGTGAGGCCGCGTTTCTCGCGGATGGTCGTGATCCGAGGATCGCCGTCATCGACCGCCTTCTCGATGCGGCGCGCGGCGATACGGATGATCCACAGTCCGATCCAGGCCAAAGTCCAGATCGCGACGACCTGGACCAGCCGGCGGATGAGCTCGCCGCCGTCCAGGCGGAGTTGCTCGTTGAGTTCGGTGATGATGTCTTGAAGCGAGAGGAGCAGGGGCACGGAGGCTCCGGATAATGGCGAGGGGGCGGTCCGGGCCTAACCTACCGGCATTTCTCCGGAGCGGTCAACCGGTGCGGCACCGTCCCAATGCGAGGGCCCGAAGGCCCGAACCACCCCAGACCAGCACTCGCTCGACTCGGCCGAGCAACGCACCCAAATCGGCGCTTACGACAAACGAAGCCGAGCGATACACGGCGCTGGGACGAGACCGACCCTCCGCCCCGATCCAGACACCCAGGGTTTCACCGGACCGGAGGTGCCGGCTGAGCTGCCGGAAGGGCATAGCGGCGGGAATCGGCTGAATGCGGCGGCGCACGCGGCGAACTTCGCCGCCGCTGCGACGGATGCCGCATCGCTTTCATGCCGGCCGGGGCACGCGAGCGCGGCGATGGCGCTCGTGGCCGGCGACGACGGCATCCAGGAGCGGGGCCGGATCGAACCGGACCGGATCGGTGGCGGGGAGGCCGGTCGCGCGGGACGCAGCGTCGCAGGCGGACTGGGCCTCGGCCTCATCGAGGTCGTAGGTGTTGAGCGAGATGCCGATCACGCGGGTGGGATGAACGGCGGAGCCGATCGCCTCGTACCACCGGACGTACTCGGAAAGCGCGGGAATGTCGAGCCACTGCTCGCGTCCGTCGTCAATGCGTTTCCGGCTGGGCTGATGACAGAGGATGAGACCCGCCGGACAGGCTCCGTGCAGCAGGCCGAGTGTGACCCCGGAGTATCCCGGATGATTGATGCTTCCCTGCCCCTCCACCAGCACGACGTCGGCGTCGCGCGCACCTTCGAGCGTGATCTGCTCGGCCGCCCCGGCAATGAAGTCCGCGACGACGGCGTCGACCGCGATGCCCCAGCCTTCGAGCATGATGCCGGTTTGGCCCGTGGCCACAAACCGGGTGCGGAGCCCGCGCGCGTTGAGACCACGGACAAGCTGCAGCTGCGCCGTCATCTTGCCCACGTTGCAGTCGGTCCCGACCGTGAGGACGACGTATGCGTCGAGCAGCCGGGCCCGGCCCGACGCCACCGGGAGGTTGGCCGGCGGGCGCCGGATGTCGGTGATCGTTCGGCCTCGCGCCTTGGCGCGG
>DASSUE010000284.1:0-10977 GCA_035707305.1 Gemmatimonadales bacterium | reverse complement strand
CGACAAGCAGCGGGTGCGGAGCATCGGGTCGAATGTGGGACACTGCCTCGCTGCCGGGATCATCGAGGACGCGCACATCCCGCCCGTCGTCGGACGACTCTTCTCCCCGGACATGTACAGCGGCTGGGGCATCCGAACGCTCGCCAGCACGCACCCTGCCTACAACCCGATCGGATATCACCTCGGAAGCATTTGGAGCGTGGAGAACGCGACCATCGGCTTCGGATTGCGCCGGTACGGATTCGACATCCGGTTCCTGGATCTCATGGAGGCGATGCTGGACCTTGCACGGCTGTACGATCGGTTCCGAATACCGGAATGCATCGGCGGGTACGCCCGCGCGGACTTCCTTCATCCGGGAGCGTATCCACAATCCAACGCCCCCCAGGCCTGGAATCAGAGCGCGATGCCGTTGCTGATCCATACCCTGTTAGGCCTCCAGCCGGTGGCGGCGCTCGACTTGCTCGTGATCGATCCGGTGCTGCCTGAATGGCTCCCTGAGGTCACGCTCGACCGCCTGCGCGTCGGCGGCGCGACGGTGACGCTGCGGTTCTATCGTGACCGGTCGGGGGAATCACACGCGGAGGTGGTGCGAAGGCGGGGCACGCTTCACATCGTGAAGCAACCGCCGCCCGAATCGCTGTCTGCGGGAATACGCGATCGGGCCACGGCGCTGGTAGACCGGTTGGTCCATCACTGAGGGGGGGGACCATGAATCTCGAACTCAAGCCGCTCGCGGATCAGGTGGTCGTGATCACCGGAGCCTCTAGCGGCATCGGCCTGGTAACTGCGAAGATGGCGGCCGCACGGGGCGCGCGGGTGGTCTTGGCAGCCCGCAACGACGCCGACCTCGCTCGCGCGGTGCAGCAGATCCGCGAAGGCGGGGGCCGCGCCATTCACGTGGCTGCCGACGTGTCCGACCCGAACGATGTGGAGCGCATCGCCGAGGCGGCTATTCGCGAGTTCGGCCGGATCGACACCTGGGTGAACAACGCGGGGGTCGCGCTCTACGGCCGGATCATGGAGCTGTCGACCGCGGACATGCGCCGCCAGTTCGAGGTCAACTATTGGGGACAGGTCCACGGGTCACGCGCGGCGGTTCCCCACTTGAGGCGTCAGGGCGGCGCGCTGATCAACGTCGCGAGCGCATTGGCCGATCGGGCCATTCCGCTGCAGGGGAACTACTGCGCCTCCAAACATGCGCTCAAGGCCTTTACCGATGCGCTCCGCATGGAGCTCGAGGAGGAAGGCGCGCCGGTCTCCGTCACCCTGGTCAAGCCCGGCAGCATCGACACGCCGCTCTTCGACAAGGCGAAAACGTTACTGGGCGTCGAGCCGCAGCCGGTCCCACCGGTGTACGCGCCGGAGCTCGCTGCGGAGGCCATTCTCGAGTGCGCCGAGCGTCCCGTCCGTGACGTGGTGGTGAGCGGAATGGGGAAAGTGCTCAGTGTGGCCGGCATGATCGCGCCCCGGCTCACCGATCGGTACATGGAACGCATGACGTTCAGCTCGCAGACGACCGACCGGCCGCTGAGCCATGGCCGGCGGGACAACCTGCATGCGCCGGTGGAGCACGATGGCGGGGAGCGGGGAACCAACTGGTCGGGACCGGTGCGCCGGCGAAGCGTCTATACCGCTGCCGCCCTTCACCCCGGATTAACCGCTGGGATCGCCGCGACGCTCGTCGCCGCGGCGGTGGCTGCCGTGGCCGTCCGGAATCGAAACTAGGTCTCGCGACCTCCGTCACGGGAGTGGGGCGGCCGCTGGCATGTACGGCGGAACCCGCTCCCTACAGGGTCTTTAGGTACTCGACAAGGTCAGTCTTCTGCTCTGCGCGCAGCTGGAGGTTGCGGACGCGGTTGTAGTGCTCGACCACGTCGGAGAGAGTGCCCGCGCTTCCGTCGTGAAAATAGGGAGGATGCTGCCAGAGCCCGCGTAGTGGAGTCGTACGGTACTTCTTGTTGGTCGTGCGCATCGCGTATGCGGCGTCCATCCCCGTCTCCGAAGCCGCGTGCAGCGTCCCGCTGTTATTGTCGGTGCCTCTCGCGCCGATGTGGCAACCGGCGCAGGTCCGATCGAACACCGCCCGCCCACGATTCGCGGCCACGTCATCGAAACTCCCGGGCAGCGGCGGCGGCGTGTCGAGGCTGTGCTGGTAGCTGCGGAGAGCGGGGAGCTTGGGACCAACCATGTCAGGAGACTGCTTGATGTCGATGCCGAGTCGCGGGTCCGAGAAGTTGCCATGGCCGTGCATTTGAGTGACCGCGACATAGGCGTTCCAGTATGATATCGGTCCTTCGGCGGTGTAGGTCTCGTTCTTCACCTGGGCCAGCCCATACGCCGGCGGAAGCACGAGCGGCGTGCTCTCGCCGTCCTGGTTAGTCCGCGGGTCGTACTTTCCCGGCCCCCACGAGTTGTAGACCGCCTTCTGAGCCGGCGAAACGGCCGGGGACAGCGCGATGATCGCGCCCACGTTGAGATCGCGGTTCGGCCAGCCGTCCCTCCGCCGCCCGATTCCCTTCGAGAACGAGTTGTCGACGGTTGAATGGCAGAGCGCGCACGTGATCCCGACCCGCATGAGCGTATCCTTGCCGCCCACCGCGCTCACCGTGCCCTTGAGTCCCACGACAGCGTTCAGCTTGAGGAGTGTGACTGTTGTCGCCGGGCTGTTCAGATCCACTTGGCCGGCCTTGATGCCCTGCGCGACGTCGGGCGGGATGGCATCGGCGTCCACCTTGAGTCCCACCGACAACGCCGTCGTTGGACTCACCGATTTCTGAATCACTTCGTGCATTCGCGCGGTGTCGGTCCAGAACTGCTCGTCGCCGAACGTCTCGTATCGAAAGATCTTCTGGCCTTCGGCGAGCATTTGCGGCGAGCGATCGTCGACGGCGGCCTCGGTCCCGGTCGGGCGCCCGCCTGCCTCGGGAGCCCCTTTCGGAGCGCATCCGTATAGCGTGATCACGGCTTCCAGGGCGAAGGCAAGGACCACAGGTGAGATGGACATGGGGCGACTCCTGGCGACGGGTCGGCCCCACAGATACTGCGCAGATCTCGAAAAATCAAGATTCTGCAGTAGAATCTATGGAATTGGGCGCTAGTGAGAACGCCGTCGCGGAGGAGCCGCCCCCACTTCGAAGCAACAGCGCAGCGTTTCCCCCCGGTCACAGCAATTGGTGACGGAAAGGCCGGCGAACTCGGTAAGCAGGCTTTCTACGGCAACGCAGGCCTCGGGATGCCTCAGGGTTGCCTCGGCCAGCGGGCAGCCGTCGCTTCGGATCACGAGCCCGCCGTTTTGCTTTTCCACCCGGGCCATGCCACCGAGCTCGTTGAGCAAAGCGCTCGCACCTTCCACCCGCTGCCTCATGGTTCCGGTGGGACGGGGCCGGTTCGTCATGAGTCCACGCCCCACCTCACGCATCAGCCGGGTGAATTCCCCGGGCGGAAGGCTCCTGGCGAGAACATGCAGCAACTCCGTGAGGACCGGGGCGTACGCTCGTGAGTAGCGCAGTTCCGCTTCGCGGCTGAGCACATAGGTGCGGGCCGGTTTGCTGGTCCCGCGTCGCATCCCACTCCGCTGCACCAGCCCATCCCGCTCGAGCACGGCGAGGTGCGGGCGGATCGCATTCCCGCTGAGGGCGAGTTCGGAGGCAAGATCGTCCACGGTCATGGCTCGGCGGCGAAGCAAGCTCATGATCCGGTCGGCAGTCGTCTCGGCCATTCCCGGATTCAAGCGCGGCATGGGTGCCTCTGCTAGGCAGACGGTGAGTGACCACAGTCACAGATATTGAAGATTTTCAAGCTCATTCTTGGAAAGCATCTACTGTCGAGCGGGCTCAGCCTATAAAGCCAGTGGACCCCAGGCAAGAGCGGCAGGCCCAACGGGCGGAGGGCTAGGACGAGAGAGCGCCCGCAGGAAGGAGAGGGCCCCCAAAGAAGGAGAAGGCCCAATGATGGAGCAGCGGCAGAGGTCGGCTCGGACGGCGCCAACGACGCGCCTCCGTTCCGCCGTGTTTGACGCGATACGCATAGGCGCGGTGGTCGGTCTGATCGCCTGTGACGGAGAGAGCCCGACCGACCAGACCCCGGACGATCTCGCTCAAGGCCGTGAGATTTTCCGGTTCGACACCTTCGGCGACGAAACCTTCTGGACCGACACCCTCCGGATGCATGAAGTCATCTCGGCAGCGGTGAGCCCTCAGACCGCGCTCAGCGTCGGCCTCAAAGTGGACGCCGACGCGCTTCCCGCCGGTACGCTGGAGACTGCCGACCTCACGGACCCCGCCACCACCGTCGCGTTGCTCAAGCTCAACGCCGTCGTCGGGCTCAAGGGTACGGTCGAGACCGTGGGCGGCGCCGACGTGCTCACGCGGGTCGGCATCACCTGTGCGCTCTGCCACTCGACCGTGGACAACCGCACCGCGCCCGGCATCGGTACTCGGCTCGACGGCTGGCCCAACCTCGACCTCGATCCTGGCGCGATCATCGCGCTGTCACCCGCGCTCACGCCGGCTCAGAAGGAGGTGTACAACTCCTGGGGGCCCGGGAAGTACGACGCCCGATTCAACTTCGACGGGCAAAACGACCCGGCCGTCATTCCTCCCGCCTACGGTTTGGATGGTGTGAACAGCGTGACGTTCACCGGCGATGGCGATCGGCCGGCGTACTGGAACCGCTACGTCGCCGTGACGCAGATGCATGGGCACGGGTCGTTCGCCGAGCCGCGGCTGAACATCATCGTGAACAATCCACCAAATCAGGTCGAATCGAAACTGGCTGCGCTCGAGGCGTACCAGTTGAGCCTGACAGCGCCCGATCCACCGGCCGGATCGTTCGATGAATCGGCGGCGGCGCGCGGCAGTCTCGTTTTCGAGGGCCAAGGGCAGTGCGCGACCTGTCACGCCGGGCCTACGTTCACCGATGCAAACCAGCGGCTCCATGACCCGGCCGACGTGCCCACGGACCCCACGCATGCCCAGCGAAGCGCCACGAAGATGTATCGAACCACGCCGTTGCGCGCACTCTGGCAGCATCCGCCATACTTCCACGATGGCAGCGCCGAGACGCTGGCCGACGTCGTCGAGCGCTATGACGCAGCAAGCCGGCTCGGGTTGACCGCCCAGCAGAAGGCGGACTTGGTGGAGTACTTGAAATCGATCTGAGTCATGGGCATCGGCGCCGGATGACGGCACACCGACGCCGGTGCTACCCGATGAGAACCGCTCGCGCGGGGGCACCGTCCACGCCGGCAAGTCGCAGCGGCAGACAGATGAACTGATAGGTTCCGGCCGGGACCTGCGAGAGGTCGAGACCTTCTACGATCGTCACATCGCTCTCGAGCAACCGATGGTGCACCGGATGGCCGGGCGCGTCGAAACGCTCGATCGACAAGTAGTCTATGCCCACCAGCTCGGCGGTGTCCAGAAAGCCGTAGTCATAGAGCGGCCGGCCGCAGCAGAGGTCGGCCGGCGGAATGCGCACCACGAACCCGGTGGTCGTCCTCGAGCCGAGCTGTGCGGCTGTGTTTCGCGAGGAGCCCACAAATCTCATGCCCCATGACGAGCTCGCCTGGCAACTGTCGGAGCAAACCTTTCTGCTGCCCGACTTCCTCCACCGGCACGCACCGCAGGCGGGTCTTCCCCGACTCCACCGGCGGGCGCTGCTGCATGCGCATTGTCATCACAAAGCCGTCTTCGGGCTCGATCCCGAGGAGTCGCTGCTGACGGACATGGGAATCGAGCTTGAGGTTCCGGCTACGGGGTGCTGCGGAATGGCTGGCGCGTTCGGATTCGAGCAGGGGGACCACTACGATCTGTCCGTGGCGTGCGGCGAGCGGGTACTACTGCCCGAAGCGAGACGGGCCGCGGCGGACACACTTATCATCGCCGACGGATTCAGCTGCCGGGAGCAGATCGCACAATGCACCCAGCGCGAGGCATGGCATGTCGCGGACCTGCTCCAGCTCGCGTGGCGGGTCACTGGAGACGACGAGTGAGGTGACCATGAGAGCCAAGGTATTGAGCGCTGAAGATCCCCGTACGATTGCCGTCGTCTTCGACACCGGCGATTCCGTCGTCGATGGCCTGATCGCGGTGGCGCGGGAGCAGCGACTGCGGGGAAGCCATCTGACGGCGATCGGCGCGCTGCAGGAAGTGACGCTGGGGTGTTGGGACTACGAGCGCAAGGAATACCGCCGGCTTCAGATCGCCCACCGGCTCGAGGTGTTGTCCCTCCTCGGCAATGTCGCGCAGGCGCCGGACGGCGGGCCCGGGCTTCACGCCCACATCGTGGTGGGAAAGCCCGATGGCCGCGCGCACGGGGGGCACCTGCTCGCGGCGCGGGTGCGCCCCACCCTCGAGGTCGTGCTGGTCGAATCTCCCGGCTATCTCCAGCGCCGGGTGGATCCCGCGACCGGCCTTGCGCTGCTCGCCCTGTGTCGCGTGCGGGACGCGCTCATTCGACACCGCCCCGGAATAGCGCGGCCACATCCGGTTTGACGACTTTGCCCATCGCATTGCGTGGGAGCGCCGGCACGATCCGTAACGCGCGCGGGATCTTGTACGGCGCTAGCCGTTCCTTCGCCCAGGTCTTGAGCTGCTCCAGCTCGAGCGAGGATCCTGGTCGCAGCTCCACTGCGGAGGCGACGCGCTCACCCCATTCGGCGTCCGGCGTGCCGACCACCGCGCATTCCGCGATGGCGGGATGCTCCCGGAGTACCTCCTCGACCTCAAGCGCCGAGACCTTGTAGCCACCGGTCTTGATGATGTCGACGCTGGTGCGCCCCAGGATGCGATAGGCGCCGCGTTCCACGACGGCCACATCGCCGGTGCGGAACCACCCGTTCCGGAAAGCGTCGCGCGTGGCATCGGGTCGCCCCCAGTACTCGAGGAATACGTTGCCGCCTCTGACTTCGATCTCGCCGGGTGTCCCCGGCGGCACTTCGCCGCCACCGTCGTCGGCCAGCCGCACCTCGACGCCGGGCAGCGGAGTTCCGACGAACCCGGGCCGTCGTTCGCCCGCGAGCGGATTCGAGAGCGCCATTCCGATCTCGGTCATGCCGTAGCGCTCGAGCAAGGTGTGGCCGGTCAGCTCCCGCCAACGTTCCAGTGTCGGCACCGGAAGGGCGGCGGAACCCGAGACCATCAGCCGGAGCCGCCCGGCGCCGCTGCTCCAGAGCCGCCGGCGCTCCGCGGGCGCGGCCTCCCACGCCTGGACGAGCTTCCGGTAGATCGTGGGCACGGCCATGAAAACCGTAGGTTCGCCCGATGCCAGGCGATCCCAGACCCGTTCCGCATCGAAGGCAGGCAGCATCTCGCACGCGGCTCCGGCCCAGAGCGCGCAAGTCAGCACGTTGACGATGCCGTGCACGTGGTGGAGCGGCAGCACGAGCACGATCCGATCGCTCGGCACCCATCCCCACGCATCGATCAGGCATCGGACCTGGCACGACAGGTTGGCGTGCGTCGTCACGACACCCTTCGGACGGCCAGTGGTGCCGCTGGTGTACACCATCATCGCCCGCCGCCGCTCCGATACCCGGGGCAGGTGCCGGGACGCAGTCGCGGTCGTGACCTCGGCCGTGGACAGCAATGGCACCCCTGCCGCACTCGCAGCGCGCCCGAAGCTCTCGACGAATTCCTCGCCGGCCACCGCGATCGCAGCGCCGGAATCGCGCAGGGCGTATTCCCACTCGCCGGGCGGATGGCTGGTCGCGAGCGGTACCGCAATCCCGCCCGCGCGCCAGATCCCCCATTGAACGGCGACGTAGGAGACGTCGGGCGGGGTGATGAACGCGACGCGGGCTTCGTTCAGGTCGGGGCGGTCGCGCAACAGCGCGCCCGCGACCCGCGCGGACCCGTCGAGCAGCTGGCGGTACAGGTGAGCGCCCGCCCGATCCACGATGGCGAGCCGGTCGCCGTGCTCGACGGCGCGGGCGAAAAGCGGAAGGTCGGCGGGGGCGTCAGGCATGCAACCGGAGCGGGGAGGGAGGCCGCCGGCAGCAAAGCTACGGCCCGGTGGATGCCGGCGCTACCGGACGACGTGGACCAGGTGTGTTATTACGTTGCAGCAGTTCTCGCCGTACCGCCTTCGTACGCCGCGTATCCGAGGTTCGTGCCATCGCTCGCCTGACCCCCCGCGCGCTGCTGCAGCTGCTCGACCGTTCCGGCGACGGACGCGAGGTTCTGCTGACCGGTCCGATTCGCGGCGAGCTGCTCGGCGCGGAACACCTCGCCGAGCGCGCCCGCGCCGTGGCCTCGAGCCAGCGCGTGGTGGCCCGCGGCGCGATGCAGCGCCGCCCGCGGCTGCTCGAGCGTCTGGATCAGACCCGCGGCATCCTCGACGACGCCCACGCCCGGCTGGCCGCCGCGGCCGAAGGCGAGGTGGATGTGGGACCCGCCGGCGAATGGTTGCTGGACAATTACCACGTAGTGCAGGAGCACATCCGCGAAGTCCGGGAAAGCCTCCCGCGCGGATACTACCGCGAGCTCCCCGAGCTCACGGCGGGTCCGCTCGCCGGATATCCCCGGATCTACGAGCTCGCCATCACGCTGATCTCCCACAGCGAAGGGCGGGTCGAGAGCGGAAACCTCGATCTGTTCGTGGGGGCGTTCCAGAAGGTGGCCCCGCTCCTCATCGGCGAGCTGTGGGCCATCCCCGCGATGCTGCGCCTGGGGCTCATCGAGAGCGTCCGCCGTATGGCGCTCCGGACCGTGCAGCACCTGGACGAGCTGGAGGAGGCTGATCAGTGGAGCGCGCGACTGGTCGACGCCGCGCAGGTCGGGTCGGCCGAGCTCCATGCGGTGTTCAACGAGTTCGTCAGCGACCATCCTCCGCTTACACCCGCCTTCGTCTCTCGACTGCTTCGCCAGCTCCGGACCGCGCGCGGCAGCGCCGCCACGCTGGCACGCGTCGCCGAGTGGATTACCGACGAGGCCCTGAGCGCGGAGGACGCGGCCGCGCGGTCGACCCAGCGGGTTGCGCTCACGCAGATCATGATGGCGAACAGCATCACCAGCCTCCGCGCCATCGGCCGGATGGACTGGCGGGTGTTCGTCGAGCGCCAGAGCGTCATGGAAGCGGTGCTTCGGGAAGATCCGTCCGGCGACTACGGCGCCATGACGTTCGCCACCCGGGACGCGTACCGCCACGTGGTGGAGCGGATCGCCAAGCGGACCAGCAGTGACGAGCCCGGTGTCGCCCGGATCGCCGTGGGGTTCGCCCGCGCCGCCGCGGAGGCGGGCGAAGCCGCCCGGAGCCGCCATGTCGGCTACTACCTGGTGGACGGGGGTCGGTCGCTGCTGGAGCAGAAGACCGGCTATCGGTCGCCGCCCGGGGAAGCGATCCATCGCTGGATCCTCCGCCATCCGAACGTGGTCTTCGGGGGCGGCATCCTCTTGGGCACGGCGATGGCGCTCGCCGCGGCGCTGTGGCTCGCTGGCGCGGAGGCCCGCACTGCCTGGCTCGTGGTGGCGCTGTTCGCACTGCTCCCCGCGAACGACATCGCCGTCAACGTGATGAACCAGCTGGTGACCGCGTTCCTGCCGCCGCGCGTGGTCCCCAAGCTGGATCTCCACCAGCCCGGCGGGATTCCACCCGGGTTCCGAACCGCCGTGGTGGTCCCCACGCTGTTCGGCAGCGTGGAGGCCGTGGACGAGGCATTGGAGAACCTCGAGGTGCAGTACCTCGCCAACCGCGAGGCGCACCTGCACTTCGCCGTGCTCAGCGACTTCACCGACGCGCCGTCCGAGACACTCCCGGGCGACGCTGCGATCCTGGAGCGGGCGGTGACGGGGATCAACGCTCTCAACGTGCGCTATGGCGACGGGCAGGACGACGCCTTCTACCTCTTTCACCGCCCCCGGCGCTGGAACCCGAGCCAGGGGGTCTGGATGGGATGGGAGCGAAAGCGCGGCAAGCTGGCCGAGTTCAATCGCTTCGTACGCGGTGGGGCGGCGGACGCATTTTCAACGGTCATCGGGAACGTGGATGCGATCCGGGGCATCCGCTACGTCATCACGCTCGACGCCGACACCGTGCTCCCGCCCGACGCGGCGCCGCTCCTGGTCGGCGCGCTCGCCCATCCGCTCAACCGCGCGGTGTATGACCCCGGCGTGGGACGGGTCGTGCACGGGTACGGGATCCTGCAGCCGCGCGTGGGGGTATCGCTGCCCAGCGCGCACCGCTCCCGGTTCGCCGCCATCCACTCCGGCCATCCGGGAGTGGACCCGTACACCACGGCGGTGTCGGACGTCTATCAGGACCTCTACGGCGAGGGGAGCTTCACCGGCAAGGGCATCTACGATGTCGATGCGTTCGAGCAGGCGACGCACGGACGGTTCCCCGAAAACACCTTGCTGTCGCACGACCTCATCGAAGGAAGCTACGCCCGGGCGGCCCTCGCGAGCGACATCATCGTCTACGACGACTACCCCACTCGGTACCTGACGTTCACGCGGCGCAGGCATCGCTGGATTCGCGGCGACTGGCAGTTGGCCGGCTGGCTCAGGGGCATGGTGCCTGGACCCGAGGGCCGGGAGCCCAACCGCCTCTCGGTGCTCTCGCGCTGGAAGATCCTGGACAATCTGCGTCGCAGCGTCGCCGAGATCGCGCAGCTCGCGTTGCTCGTGGCCGGCTGGACCGTTCTCCCCGGCTCGCCGCTCCGGTGGACGGCGCTCGGTCTGCTCGCGATCGCGGCCCCGTGGGTCGTAGTGCTGCTCCTCGCCGTGCTCCGCCCCCCCGCCGACAAATCCTGGCGATCCTACTACGCGTCAGTGGGACAGGACGCGGTGACGAGCGCGCAGCAAGTGGCCCTCGCGATCACGTTCCTGCCGCACCAGGCCTGGGTCGCGGCGGACGCGATTCTCCGGACCCTGTGGCGGCTGTTCGTGAGCCGCCGATCTCTGCTCGAGTGGCAAACCGCGTCGCAGGTCGAGCGTGTGGTATCAGGTGGTCACGGGACCACGCTCCGCACCATGT
>DASSUE010000283.1:0-13910 GCA_035707305.1 Gemmatimonadales bacterium | reverse complement strand
GTCGAGCGGCTCCGGGCGGCAGTCGGAGCGGAGGTGCATGTCCTCCGAGACCCGACCCGAGGGGGCGTCGCCAGTGCGCTGAACGAGATCGCGGCGGCGTCGGGCACCGGCATCTGGCTCGAGGAGCAGCTGTTCCCGATTCCCGCGCCAGTCGCCGCGGCCTGTGAGATGTTGGGCCTCGATCCGCTCTATGTGGCCAATGAGGGCGTGCTCGTTGCACTGGTGTCCAACCACGCCGCCGAGGCCGCGCTCGCCGCACTCCGATCGCATCCCCTGGGGGCGAGCGCCTGCCGGATCGGGTGCGTTACCGACGCCCATCCACGCCTGGTCGTCCTCCGCACCCAGCTGGGCGGTTCGCGAATCGTCGACCTGCTGCCCGGTGACCAGCTCCCTCGGATCTGCTGACCACTCGCCAGTGACCTCGCCAACCATCCCTTACTGCCCGTCGTGCAGGGCCCCGGCGCCGACCGGCAACTTCTGCAGCGCATGCGGCGCTTCGCTGGCGCGCTCACGCTGCCGGGCCTGCAGCGCGGATGTCCCTCCGGCCGCGCGGTACTGCTCCGGGTGCGGGACCCCGGTCGGCGCCGGGCTGGCACGACCCGTCGCGGCTAGCGGCACCTTCTGGGTCTACGCAGTCGCTGGCGCGGCACTCCTCGGCCTCGTGTTGTTTCTGCTGGTGCAGCGGGCTCCGAGCGGTGGGCAGCAACTGGCCACCGCCGAAGCCGTGCCGGACGCTGCCGGCGTGCCGCCGGACATCAGCTCGATGTCACCTCGGGAGCGGTTCGACCGGCTCTACAACCGGATCATGCGGGCGGCGGAGTCGGGCGACGAAGGCACCGTGTCGCGATTCACTCCGATGGCGCTGATGGCCTACGCACAGCTCCCCGACATCGACGCTGATGCCCGCTACCACGCAGCTTTGATCAAGGTCCACACCGGGGATGCGATGGGAGCGCGGGCGCTGGGCGATACAATCCTGGCGCAGTCGCCCGGGCACCTGTTCGGCTACATGGTGAGGGGAACGGTCGCGCGTTGGCAGAAGGACGAGAAGAACCTCTCAGCGGCCTACACCGACTTTCTCCGCCATCATGACGCGGAACTCAAGGCCGGCCGTAGCGAGTATGGCGAACACTCCCGTGCGTTGACGGACTTCCGCACGGCAGCCCAAGGAGTTCAGCAGCGGCGATGATGGGAATCGAGGTAGGGGCGGCGGCGTTGGTGGGTGTGCTGGCCCTCGCATGGGTGCTCGAGCCGCTCCTCCGGCCGGCCGCCGCGCACCCGCCGGATGATGAGCAGCTCGACCCCGAGGAAACACCGCGCGGGATCGCGCTCGCGGCGCTCAAGGAGATCGAATTCGACCATGCCACCGGCAAGCTGTCTGAGGCCGATTATGAGCAGCTCAAGGCCCGCTACACGGCTCACGCGGTGGCGGTACTGCGGGCCGAGTCTGCCCCCGATGAAGTGGAGCGGATGATCGAAGCAAGGGTCGAGGTCCTGCGCGCCGCCGACAGCTCGGCTCCGCTGGTTTTCCCTCGCTGCCGGGGCTGCGGCCCTCGCCCCGAGCCGGACGCGCTCTTCTGCTCGTCCTGCGGGTCGACGCTCGCGGCTTAGGTCCGAGCTTGAGACCGACGCGGTTTGCTGGCTCGGCTCGGCGGCACCGGGGGTTCCACGGCGTTCGGGCACCAGGCGCGGCTCGGCCCCGAGCCAGTAGAGACTGTTCGCCATGATGCAAAACCCAGTCGCCGCAAACCATACCATGGCGACACCGACGAAGCCGGTGAACAGAAGCCACCACGGGCTGTGCACGATCGACAGTACCGATGCGATCGAGATGTTGATTCCCACCGCCAGGTAGATCCGCCGCTCCGGATACCACCGGTCGGTCTGCATGAAATACAGGTTGCCCGGGTCGGCCCGGGTCGCCCCAGCATCGGGGTGAAGCCAAGCAAGTGGAGAATGTTGCCGACGACGCAGAACCCCGTCAGCGCCACGCCGATGGAGGCGAGCCCGACGGCGATGATCGAGAGCGCCCACAGCGGATTGACCGTCGCGAGCGCCGTGGCTGCAGGCAGGAGCAGGCCGGCGATGAGCCAGACCGTCCGCTCGATGTACCAGCGGTCGGTCGGAACGATGTAGATGCTAGAGCGCAGTGCCATGCCCGCACTGATATTGTCCGGACCTCGGCGGCGCCAGAAGCCGCCGCGACGCGCGTTGGGCTCGCAGAGCGGAGTCCGAGGGCGCTCAGCCGGTCTGGAACGGGCACACGATGCCGTATGTGCCGTTGGCGTGCTGCCAGCGGGAACCCATCATGCCCCAGGGCTGGCCGGCGTGGGCGTCACCGTGCGTCATGCCCCCGCCGCCCATCATCCCGCCGGACGCCCCGCCGTGGATCCAGCTGCCCATGTGCTCCGTCGGATCCATCTGGATCGGAGTGCCGTTCGAGCTCCTCACGCCTCCACCCAGGTGCAGCGTATAGGTGGTGCCCGGGTCGAGCGGGGTGGCCGGAGTGCAGGTGAGCAGCGTCCGATCCACCGACCAGGCGCAGGCGATGGGATGGGTGGAGCCCGTGACGTCACCCCGATGCAGGTCGACGTACTGCTCCATCCCTGGCATCATTGCGCCGTCGAACTCCAACATCAGGGTCCGGCCCGGGTCGACACCGGTTGCTTGTCCTTGCGGCGAGATCGTCACGAGCCGCGTAGCCGGCGCGGTGCCGGTTGGACCGTCGGGACCGAGAGAATTGCTGCCGGTATCGGAACAGGCACCCAGCGCGGCCACGAGGGCGAGCGTCGAAAGGGGATATGAGTACTTCACGCGCGTTCTCCTCCGCGAGAAATACCAGCCGCCGCCGAATGACGCGACGGCTAAGTACCAGCGGCAACGCTAGGCCGCCGCGCATGAAGCGGAGCCGTAACGCGGGTGAAGGCGCGCTCACAGTCCCCCTTATCGCGGTGCATGAGGCACTGGCGGCGGCCAAGGGGGACGTGTCCCGGTCACGGCCGCCGGCTCGGTGGTTGTCGCGGCTCCCGCGTGTTGTGCGCGAGAGTGCAGCGCAACGTCAGCTGCCGTGGTAGCAGTCGGTCACTGAATACAGGCCTGGTGGCATCGACGGCTGCGATGATGGCCGCCGCCCCCGCGGCCTCGAGCTTGGTGGGCCCGGTTCCGCGACGGTGGCGACAAAGGTGGCGACGGCCGACGCGACCACCACCGCAATCGCCGCTGCTTGGGTCTTGAGCCGAGCCAGGTCACGCAGGAGCTTGCGATCGAGGGCCTTGATCACTGGTGGAGCTCCTCGGCATCAGAAGCGCGGACGCCCGACACTCAGTCCGGCGGGTGGTGCTCCGTGTGCCCGGCCGTATCGGCAGCCGAGTCCGTCCCCGACCTGGGTGGGCGGCCCTGCGGAGGCGGCGGCTCCTCCATCACGGGCATTCCCTGCCGCGCCTGCATCATCGCCCGCATGCGCTCGTGCATCGCCTTGCGCTGGGCGACCAGCTCGTTGATGACGTCGGCCATGGCCGTGACCTTCCTGTTGCCCGTCGCCCGGTTCATCCGGCTCACCAGCGTATCCAGGCGGGCGTTCAGCGAATCCATCATCCGCATCTGCTCAGCCATCCCCGACATGCCCGTCATGCCGCCGGGTCGGCGGTCCGACGGTTGTGGTGGACCTGGCTGCTGGGCGGCCGCCATCTGTGCGCTGAGCGCCAACCCGGCTGCTGCTGTTGCTGCTGCGATTCTTGCGATCCTCATAGTTGCTCCGTTACTGCTGAACGCGGTTCAACGCTCCCTTCAGACATCGGCGCGCCGCAGACGCAGGGCGTTCCCCACGACAGACACCGAACTGAAGCTCATTGCGGCCGCGGCGATGATCGGCGACAGCAGCAACCCGAACCACGGGTAGAGCACGCCGGCCGCGATCGGCACGCCCGCCGCGTTGTAGGCGAACGCGAAGAACAGGTTCTGCTTGATGTTCCGCATCGTCCGCCGAGAGAGGCGGCGTGCGCGTACGATGCCGCGCAGGTCGCCCCTCACAAGGGTCACCGGCGCGCTCTCCATGGCCACGTCGGCCCCGGTGCCCATCGCGATGCCCACGTGGGCCTGGGCCAGCGCCGGCGCGTCGTTGATACCGTCGCCGGCCATAGCGACGAACCGGCCCGCCGACTGAAGCCGCTTGACGACGTCGACCTTCTGATCCGGGAGCACCTCGGCGATCACCTCGTCGATGTCCAGCTGTCGCGCGACGGCCTGAGCGGTCGTGCGGCTATCGCCGGTGAGCATCACCACGCGGATGCGCTCCCGGTGCAGCGCGCGGATCGCCTCGGGGGTGCTCTCTTTGATTGGATCTGCCACGCCGACGATGCCGGCTATCCGTCCGTCCACCGCCACGAACATCGCGGTCTGCCCCTCGAGTCGGAGCGCTTCTGCCTTCTCGGCCCATTGACCAAGCTCGATACCAAGGTCAGCCATCAGGGCGCGGTTACCGAGCGCGACGCCGCGGCGTTCCACCGTTCCGCGCACGCCCTTACCCGTGATGCTCTCGAACCCCTCGACCTGGACGAGTTGCACGTTCCGTCCCTCGGCTCCCGTCACGATTGCGGCCGCGAGGGGATGCTCGCTCCCGCGCTCGAGACTCGCCGCCAGGCGCAAGAGCGCGGCATCGTCGAGGAGTTCGCTCGGTAAGACGGTAACGAGCCTGGGCTTGCCTTCGGTGAGCGTGCCGGTCTTGTCCACGACGAGCGTGTCTACCTTGCGCAGGACCTCGATCGCCTCGGCGTTCCGAAAAAGCACACCCATCGTCGCTCCCCTGCCGGTCGCGACCATGATCGACATCGGCGTAGCGAGGCCGAGCGCACACGGGCACGCGATGATGAGGACCGCGACCGCGTTGATGAGCGCGTGCGCCATCCGCGGCTCCGGCCCGATCAGGCTCCAGACGACGAACGTGATACCGGCGATGACGACCACAATCGGGACGAAATAGCCGGAGACGACATCGGCGAGCTTCTGGATCGGGGCTCGGCTTCGTTGTGCCTCCGCCACCATGGCGACGATGCGCGAGAGCAGGGTCTCGGCCCCGACCTTCTCCGCGCGCATGACCAGGGAGCCGGTGCCATTCACGGTGGCGCCGACGACCTTGTCGCCCGGCTGCTTCTCGACGGGGATGGGCTCCCCCGTGACCATCGATTCATCCACCGAGCTCGTGCCCTCGAGCACCACACCATCAACGGGAACCCTCTCGCCCGGGCGCACGCGCAGGCGGTCGCCGGCGCGCACGACCTCGAGCGGAACGTCTTCCTCGCCGCCGTCGTGCCGGAGGCGGCGGGCGGATTTCGGCGCCAGGCCAAGGAGCTTCCTGATGGCGGCGCTGGTCTGGCTGCGGGCGCGCAGCTCCAGCACCTGCCCGAGCAAGATGAGAGTGACGATGACGCCCGCGGCCTCGAAGTAGACCGCGACCTCGCCCGCTTTGTCGCGGAAGCTCGACGGAAAGATGCCGGGCAAGAGGGCGGCGACGAGGCTGTACACGTAGGCGACGAACACGCCGAGCCCGATCAGCGTGAACATGTTGAGGCTACGATGCTTGACCGACAGGACGGCACGGACATAGAACGGCCAGGCCGCCCAGATGCAGACCGGCGTCGCCAGCGCCAGCTCGATCAGCGTCCGGCTGCGCATCGAGATGAGCCGCGAGACCGGCTCGCCTGGCAGGAGATCGCTCATCGCGATGAGCACGAGCGGCAGCGTGAGCGCCGCCGCGAACCAGAAGCGGCGGGACATGTCCCGCAGCTCTGGGTTCTCGTCCTCGACAGCCGCTGCCCTTGGCTCCAGCGCCATGCCGCAGATGGGGCAGATGCCGGGGCGGTCTCGAACGATCTCCGGGTGCATTGGGCAGACCCACTCGGGAGGGCGAGCCGCCGGCGCGGTCGAAACGGCTTCCAGCGCCATCCCACACTTCGGGCACAAACCCGGGCCAGCCTCCCGCACCTCGGGATGCATCGGGCAGGTGTAGATGGCCTCACCAGTCTGCGCGCCCGGGGCTTGCGTTGGGGGGGACACGAATGCGGTTGGTGCCTGAGCGAACCGATCCCGGCAGTGAGCGCTGCAGAAGACGAACTCGCTGCTGCCCAGCCGGAATCGGTGACGGCTCTCGTCGGAAACCGACATCCCGCAGACGGGATCGGTTACGCTCGGGACCGTCGGTCCGGAAGCCGGAGCGCTGCCGTGCTGATTCCTCAGCTCCTCACGCATCGGCTGCATCGGTCCGTGGAACAATCACCGGACCGGTCCTGCGCATAACACTCGCCTGACCGGCCATCGGCGGGTCGTAGTCGATGTAGGCCATCTCGGTCACGGGATTCACGTAGACATCGACCACGCCCGGCACGCTTCTCAGCGCCCGCTCGAGAGTATAGCACTCGCTGCCCGCGCAGCGCAGCCCCGAGATCGGGATCGTGAGTCGCCGTGCGCTCATCAACTTCCCCTGCACCCGGCTGCTACGCTCGGTACACCGCGGTCTGCGGGCCGCCCGCCTGCGCGACGGATCCAACCCCGATGACCCGGTTGTAGATCGCGGCGGCCAACCCGAACGTCAGCGCCGTCCCCACGGTCCAGCAGATGAGCCCGCCAATGAAGCTGGCGAACGTCAGCGTGCGCGGCAGCGCCGAGAGATCCAGGTGCACGAGGTAGCCGAAGAACGCCGTCGTGGGACCGGGGGCGATGGCGACGGCCAGTGCGCAGAGCGTGAACAGCACGGCAGCGGTCGCTCCCGCCGCGATGGCAAAAGCCCGTGGGTCGAATCTCATAAGTACCATCCCTTTCCCAGCCGCTCCGGGCTCAAGGCCGCGGCCCGCCGTCTCTCCGAGGCGGCGAGCTTGAGTGGCTGCCGTGCCCGCGGTGCAGCAAATGCATCAGTGGGCACGCCAAGAGTAGAACGTAGGGAAGCACACCGAACACGTGTGCCCGGTGATCGATCGCCAACAGGACCGCCGCCACCGCGCCCACACAGGCGGTCAGAAACCAAAGCGTTCGCCGACTCGGAGTGTTCATCGCGCGTCTCCCAAGGGCGGGCGACTCAACCGCGCCTGCCCGGAGTGCCAGTTCGCGTCCCAGCACATACCTTCCTCCACGTCGTGGCATGCCCGCACGCGCGGCTGCCGCAATACTCAGCCCCGTCCATGAAGACCGTATGAAAGCTCGGAGAATCTCTCTTTCTGCCGCCGGCCCGCCTCACCTCAGGCCGAGCGGAGCGGCAGTGTGAACGTCTGGCATCTGACGCCCGATGCCCCTCGTCTGCCTCACCGAGTGCGAGGCGGCGAGCCGGTCGTGATCCGGGCGGGAACCTGGCCCATCGAGCCGCACCAGCATGTCTGGATCGATTACGCCGCGGAGTCCATCGGTGGCCGGCGGCTGTCGGCGCGGGTCGACGCGAGTTGGGATGGCAACGAGGGGGCGAACAGCTACTGGCGTGCGACGCTGGGACCATTCGCGGCCGGCGACCAAGTCGGCTACGAGGTGCGCGGCTTCTCGCCGAGCGGAGTCTCGAGTGGGGGTCGCACGGAGTTCCGGGTCGGGGCGAAGCTCTATCTGGCGCTGCTCTGGCACCAGCACCAGCCGCTGTACCGCAATCTCTCCGCATCGAATGCGAAGGGGAGTTACCTCAAGCCGTGGGTGCGACTGCACGCCATTCGCGATTATTACGCGATGGCGGCCATTCTGCAGGATTATCCGCAGGTCCACGTCACGATCAATCTGACCCCCGCGCTGCTCTGGCAGCTCGAGGACTACCTCACCGGCGGAGCGACCGATCGGGCACTGGAGCTCACCCTCAAGCCGGCCGAGTCACTCACCCAAAGCGAGCGGCAGGAACTCCTCGGCTCTTTTTTTGAGGCCGACTGGCACAACCAGATCTTCCCTCATCCCGGTTACGCCCGACTCTTCACCCGGCGATTGCAGCGGGGTCGATTCGGAGTGCAGGACCTGCACGATCTCCAGATGTGGTTCAATCTGGCGTGGTTCGGCCACGACTTTCGCACGGGTGAGGTGGCACTGCCCGGCGGCGAGGTGGTGTCCGTGCGCCGCTTCGTGGAACAGGATCGGGGCTATACCCACGAGGATATCCTGGCGATGGTGGACCAGCAGTTCAGGATCATGCGCTCGATCGTGCCGCTCCACCGCGCCCTGGAGGAGGACGGTCAGATCGAGGTGTCGACGACTCCGTTCTTCCATCCGATCCTGCCGATCCTCGTCGACAGCGACCGCGCGACGATCGATCGCCCTGGCGCGACGCATCCTCCCCGCTTTTCGTATCCCGAGGACGCCGACGCTCAGATCGACACAGCCGTGGAGTACCACGTGCACACCTTCGGCCGCCGGCCGCGAGGGATGTGGCCGGCGGAGGGGGCGGTAGCGCAGTTCACCGTGCCTTACTTCGCTCGCCGCGGAATAGGATGGATCGCCACGGATCGGCAGGTGCTGGCGCGATCGGGCCGCTGGGGATACCCGGCGGAGGATCCCGACGTCTATTGCCAGCCCTATCGGGCCGTGGAAGGCGGCGATGCGGTGGCCGTGTTCTTCCGCGACTGGTGGCTCTCCGACCAAATCGGTTTCCACCGCCACGCGATCGCCGATTGTGAGGGCCTGGCGCGGACTGTTCTGGCCGAGCTGAAGGGGCGGTACGCGAGCCGGTTTAGCCGCGAGACCGATCGGGTCCTGACCGTTGGGCTCGACGGTGAGAATGCCTGGGGCAACTACCGGGAGGACGGCCGGGCGTTCCTCCACGCTTTTTACCGTCTCCTCGCGGATGACAGTGAGATCCAGACGGTAACCCTCTCGGAGTTCCTCGCCGGCAACCCGGCTCGCGGCGTGTCCAGACACGGTCAGGAGGAACTCGCGCAGGTTCACAATCTCTTCACCGGCTCGTGGATTGACGAGCGCGGATCTGCGCCGGGCGTCGACCTCGGGACCTGGATCGGCGAACCGGAGGAGAACGAGGCGTGGGCGCTGCTCGGCATCGCTCGCGCGCACCTTCGGAACAGAGGTGTGACCCGGAGCGAGGCCGGCCGTGCATATCAGGCCGCAGATGCGGCCGAAGGAAGCGACTGGTTCTGGTGGTTTGGTAAGGATCAGGATTCAGGAAGCGACGATCGATTCGACGACCTCTTCCGACTCCACCTCAAGACGGTGTTCAGCGCCCTCGGCGATGCGCCCCCGGCGCGATTCGACCGTCACATCGTCCGGCACCGAGTCGTGTGGACCTTCGCTCGGCCGGTCGACCGAATGCAGATGGGCGATGACCTCACCGTGCAGACCAACTGCCCGGGGACGCTCTCCTGGCAGTTCGATGACGGCCCGGTTCAGGAGTCACCGCTGTTTCCGGTCCAGGGATCGCTGGCTGCCGCGGGACGATTCAGCCTGACGCTCGCCCCACTGCCAGCGCGACGTCGCGCGATTCGCTTCCGGTTCCGGTGCACCCATCCCGATTGTGACGGCTCACATCCCTGCCGCCTCGGAGGATGGGAGACGGTAGCCGTAAGTGTGGGAGAGTAACCGGCCACTCGCGAAAGGTCCCGCATAGCCCTGGCGCGGGGCCCTGAGGTCTCTGATGTCAATCCATGACGAAACAACTGGCGTCGTGAAGGCACCCCCGGAACTGCTCTTCGATCACCTGGACGATGTGCACCGCCTCTCCGGGCACATGAGCCGTTCGTCGGCGATGATGCTCGGCTCCCGCATGAACATCGACCTGGACGCGACAGCGGGCCGCGCCGTTGGCTCCAAGATTCGGCTAGCCGGTCGCGTGCTGGGCATACCGCTCCTCCTCGAGGAAGTCGTAACCGAGCACGTGCCACCGAAGCGCAAGGTGTGGCAAACGATCGGCACGCCGCAGCTCCTCGTGTTGAGCCACTACACGATGGGATATGAGATCGCGCCCGAGGGGGCTGCCTCTCGCCTGCGGGTCTTCATCGACTATGGTCTTCCGGCCCGGGGCATGTCCCGCTGGCTCGGGCGTCTGCTGGGCCGCGTCTATGCTCGCTGGTGCACGCGGCAGATGGTCAAGGACGCGGTCGCGCATTTCAACCGTCGCGCGAGCGAGAACGCGGCCTAAGTGTGCTCGAGGTCCTGTGCGCCGCCGACAGCTCGACTCCGCTGGTTTTCCCTCGCTGCCGGGGCTGCGGCCCTCGCCCCGAGCCCGATGCGCTATTTTGCTCATGCTGTGGATCCCGCGTTGCAGCTTGAGCGGCGGAGTCAGGCTTCCACGGGCTGGCGCGGCCCTTCCTGGGGAACGCCCATGGCACCGCGCTCCGGCACCAGCCGTGGCTCGGCGCCAAGCCAATAGAGGCTATTGGCCATGATGCAGAACCCGGTCGCCGCGAACCATACCATGGCGGCACCGACGAAGCCGGTGAACCCGAGCCACCAGGGGCTGTGGACCAGCGAAAGGACTGAGGCCAGCGAGATGTTGATACCCACCGCGAGGTAGATGCGCCGCTCCAGATACCACCGGTCGGTCTGCATGAAGTACAGGTTGCCGGGCGTTGCGCCAGGTCGTCCCAGCATCGGAGTGAAGCCGAGCGGCTTGAGAATGTTTCCGACGACGCAGAAGCCCGTCAGAGCCACCGTGACTGAGGCAGCCCCCACCACGACAATTGAGAAAACCCACTCCGGATGAACCAGCGCGGCCAGCGCCGTGCCGGTCAGCAGGACAAGGCCGGCGATGAGCCAAACGGTCCGCTCGATATACCACCGGTCCGTCGGAACGATGTAGATACCCGAGCGCAGTGCCACTGGGCTCTCATACGGTAAGAGGCGTGCAATCATACGGCTTGGACCCCGAACGCGCCAGCAGCGGCGTGGTGTCGTATCGAGCCTTAAGAACTGTTCACACTTCCTTCACAGTCGATTCCCAGCGGTTCCGCGATGATTCTTGGTAGCCGGGCGCTCTCCCGGTTCTGTCGCGTTCTGTCGTAAGGAGGCGCGCATGGCTGAGGGCGGGCTCGCCCAGCTGATCGAGACCGAGCGCCGCCTGGCCGAGCGGCTCAGTACGGCCGCAGCCGAGGCGGATGCGATCGTGGGGGCGGCGACGCGGGCCGCGCGCGAGGCGAATGACCGGTTCGACGCCGACGTGGCGGCGGGCGTTCAAGCGCTGGCGACGCGCATCACCGCCGAGGGCGATGCGGAGATCGCGACGATTCGCCGCACGATGGAGCTCGAGCTGACCTGCTTCAGGGCGCTGTCGGACAAAACGATCGCGGCGATCGCCGGGTCGCTGCTTGATCACGCGCTTGGCCTCCGAGCCGAGCATGGCGGTCGACCATGATCGTGCCGATGGCGAAGGTGCGCATCCTCGGTATTCGTGCCTCCCTTCCTGACGCAATCCGGGCGGTGCAGGACACCGGCGTGCTCCATGTCGTCCCGGCGCCCGGGACCTCGGGGGTCGAGGCGTTTTGCCTCCCACCGCTGGAAGCCCGCCGGCGCCGGCAACTTGTCCGCATACTTGACGATGTTGACGCGGCGTTGGCCAGGCTCGACCAGAGTGACGCGAGGGTGCCATCACCGCCCGCCGCGTCCACGGCGGAGTGCGCCCGGTGGGCACGGGTTGCGAGCCGCGTCCGCCGAACGCTCGCCGGTCTCGACCGGCAGGCACAGACGTTGGGGGAAGAGCGCGCACTGCTGGCGCGGTATCGGGGCATCTTCGACGTCCTGGAGCGGCTCCTCCGGACCCGTCCACCTACGCCCGCGGCGACAGCGTTCCACGTCGTGTTGCGTGCAGACCAAACCGATGCGGTGCCACGGCTTCGGGCGGCCTTAAGCGAGCTCCTCGGCGACGCTTTCGAGACGCTGGTCGAGCCGCTCCCGGACGGCGAGACCGTTATGCTGGTACTGGCGCCGGCGTCGGCCGCGGATCGAATCGAGCGACTCCTGACCGACACCCGGGTCGAAGAGGTTTCGGTTCCGAGGGGCTACGGAGCATCGCCGGTCGAGGCCGCGCCGCGCATGCGGGAGCGGGAGCGGTCGATCCCACACGAGTTGGACGTGATTCGCCGGGCGCGCGCTGAGCTCGCCCGGCAGTGGCGGGGTGAGCTGACGAGTGCCCGCGTTGCGCTCAGAGATCGGGTGGCGCAGCTCGACACGCTCGCGCTCGCAGGCATCACCCGGCATGCGTTCCTGCTCGAGGGATGGGTGCCACAGGCCGACCAGGAGCGCCTCGTGGGCGCGCTCGAGGCGGAGTTCGGGGGAGAGGTCGTCGTGGAGACGCTCGCGCGGGAGCACTGGCAGGGCGAGGAAGCGCCCGTGGTACTGCACAATCCGCGGCTGTTCCGCCCATTCGAACTCGTCACCCGCATGCTTCCGCTTCCCCGCTACGGCACGATGGATCCTACGCCGTACGTCGGCGTGTTCTTCCCGATGTTCTTCGGACTCATGCTGGGCGACGCCGGATACGGTATCGTCCTCGGCTTACTGGCCCTCGTCGTTCACCGCCGCACGAAGCCGGGAACGACCTTGCGAAACGTCGCGGAAATCGCGGGCCCCTGCGCGCTTTTCGCGATCATTTTCGGCGTGCTGTTCGGCGAGTATTTCGGCGACCTCGGCCATACGTGGTTGGGCGTCCACGCAGTGTGGTTCGACCGCGGTGAGGCGATCGTGCCGTTCCTCGGCCTCACGCTCGCCCTCGGTGCCGTGCACATTCTGCTGGGCTTGATCCTCGGGGCGCTGTCCAGCCGGCAGCGCCACCCGCGGCGAGCCGCCGGGCGGGGGCTTGCGGCCGCCATGCTCGTTCTCATAGTCACGGCAATTCTCGCCGCGCTCGACCTGGCCCCTCACGGGCTCCTGACTCCGGCCGCCGTTCTGCTGTTTGTCGCGTTCCCCGTGCTGGTTGTCCTCGAGGGAATTGTCGCGCCGGTGGAGTTCCTCACCACGCTGGGTCACGTCCTGTCCTACGCCCGTATCATGGCGCTTGGGACGGCGTCGGTGATGCTCGCGGTAGTAGCGAATCGCATGGCAGGTGCGCTTGGCAGCGCGGTCATCGGCGTGCTATTCGCGCTGCTGTTCCACCTCGTCAACTTCGGGCTCGCGCTCTTCACCCCCACGATTCACGCCCTGCGGCTCCACTACGTTGAATTTTTCGGGACCTTCTACAGTCCGGGTGGCGTCCGCTACCAGCCGCTCGGCCACTGGACTGCGCCAGTGGCACACCCCGGGTAGCCAAGGAGCGATCATGTCCCTCTTCCTGGTCACGCTTGCTGCGGCGCTCGCGGTGGGCATCCCCGCGCTCGCCACGGCGTGGGCGCAGTCGCGTATCGGCCCCGCCGCAGCGGCGACCCTCGCGGAAAAGCCTGAGCTCAGCACTACGGCGATCATCCTGCTCGCGATTCCCGAGACCATGGTCATTCTCGGGTTCGTCGTAGCGGTGCTGATCATGATCCGCGGCGCGGCCTGAGGCGGTCGCGATGGCACTGTCGGAGTTACTCCGGCGCCTCGAGCAGGAGGCGGATTCGCGTGCTGCCGACATTCGGAGCGCCGCGCACGCGGAGGCCAGCCGGATCGCGGCTGAGTCGGCCGCCGACCTGACCCGCCGCCGCACCCTGGTGTTGGCACAACGCGAGGCCGCCCTCCGTGCGACCACTGCCCGCGAAGCCGCCGCGGCCCGCCGCGCGGCGACCGCAGAGTTGCTCACCGCCAGGGCCGAAGTGCTCGATCGAATCTTCGAGCAGGTACACACCCTGCTGGCCGAGCGGCGCGCCGCCCCCGCGGTGCTCGAGTGCGCCGCAGCCGATCTGGCTGCCGCGCTCGAGTATCTGAACGGAGGCGGCACCGCGCGCTGCCGCCCGGAGCTGATGGATTGGGTTCGTGGGCGGCTGTTGGCCGACGCGGAAGTCGCCGTCGAGGGAGATCCCTCCGTAGGGATCGGCGCGGTG
>DASSUE010000282.1:0-2500 GCA_035707305.1 Gemmatimonadales bacterium | reverse complement strand
TGTAGGGGCCGCTCAGGCGCTCCGCTCGGCCGGCACCAGGCGGTTCCGGCGAAACGGCTTGGGACGAGCGAGCCACTCGGCGAACCGATCGGCCGGCACCGGACGCCCGAGCAGGTGCCCTTGCACTTCGTCGCACCCCTGAGACCGGAGGAAAGTCAGGTGGCCTTCGGTCTCCACGCCTTCGGCCACCACCTTGAGGTCCAGCGCGTGCGCCATGGCAATGATGGCGGCCGTGATGGCCGCGTCGTCCGGAACCGACGCGAGGTCTCGGACAAAGCAGCGATCGATCTTCAGGGTATCCACCGGGAAGTGCTTGAGGTAGCTGAGCGAAGAGTACCCGGTGCCGAAGTCGTCGATCGATAGCCGAAGCCCCATCGCGCGCAGCGCCTGCAGGGCAGCGACACCCTCGTGCTGTCGCTCCATGAGCATGCTTTCGGTCAGCTCGAGACCAAGCCAGCGCGGCTCGAGACCGCTGGCGTCGAGCGCCGCCCGCACCGTGTCGGTGAGGGTTCCCTGGCGCAGCTGCCGGCTGGAGAGGTTCACCACCACCCGGATCGGCGGGAGCCCGGCACGTTGCCAGGCTCGGTTCTGGGCGCAGGCGGTCCGCAGCACCCAGTCGCCCATCGGCACGATCAGTCCGTTCTCCTCGGCGATCGCGATGAATTCCGCCGGCATGAGCAGACCGAGCGCCGGGTGGTTCCAACGGACCAGGGCCTCCGCCCCCACGATCCCCCCGCTGTGGGCATCCACGATCGGCTGGTAGTGCAGGACCATCTCATCCCGCTCCAGAGCGCGCCGCAGGTCGTTCTCCAGCGTGAGGCGCTGCAGCGCCGTGGTGTTCATCGACCGGGAGTAGAGCTGATAGCCGTTCCCGCCCTGGTTCTTGGCTTCGTACATCGCGGTGTCGGCGTGAGTCAACAGGGTCTCCGTGTCATCGCCGTCGTCGGGCGACACCGCGATCCCGATGCTGGGCGTGACGAACACCTCGTGCGCCCCCAGGCTGAAGGGCCGGGCGAACATCGTGAGGATGCGGCGGGCGAGCGCGACCGCCTCGTCGGCCGCGGTCATGGCGGGTAGCAGGACGGTGAACTCGTCGCCTCCCATCCGTGCCACGTCCACCCGCGCGCCGGGCACTCGAATGGAGTCGTCGCCGGATTGGCAGGAGGCCCGAAGGCGGCCCGCCACCTGGCGCAACAGCTCATCGCCGAGCTCGTGCCCCAGGCTGTCGTTGATCCGTCCGAACCCGTCCAGGTCGATGAAGAACACAGCTACCCGCCGCCGATCGCGTTGGCCGACGGCGAGCGCGTGGCCCAGGCGTTCCTTGTACGACGCCCGGTTTCGAAGGCCGGTTAAACTGTCGTAGTACGCCAGCGTGCGCACTTGGTCGAGCATGCGCGCGTTGGAGAGCGCCACGGCCACCTGGTCGGCGAGCCGCCGGGCCTGGAGCAGATCGTCCCCGCTGCGCGGCGCGCCCGGCACGGTGCCCAGCGCGAGAATCCCGGACAGTTGCTGCTGTGCCGCGAGCGGCAGTACCACGAACGTGTCGAGGCCCAGGTCGGCGAGCGGGCGGAGGTACGCTGGGATCGAATCGCCGGGCCCGAGCTCCAACACCTCTGGCAGCTGACCGACCTGGCGCGCGTCCGACGGCGTCAGATCCACCCGTCGTGCGCTTCCATCCGCCCCAGCGGCGTACGATTGCACCCAACCAGTGGCCGATGACGCGCGATCCGCCGGCAGCAGCACGATGCCCGCCGCGGCGCAGGGGTAGACGTCTCGGATCCGGGCGAGCACGGCATGCACGATGGTCGCGGCGTCCGTGGCGCCCAGCACCGCTCGGTCGATATCCGCTGCGGCGGAGAGCGCATTGAACTGTTTCCCCAGCCGGGTCGCCATCGCGTTGAACGATTCGCCGAGCTCGGCGAACTCGTCGCGGCTGGTGACCGCAACCCGGGTCTCGAAGTCGCGCATCGCTATCCGACGGGTGCCCGCCTGCAGCTCCTCGAGCGGCAATACGCTGTGACGGATCTGGCTGGCGCTCAGCAGCAGTACGACCAGCGTGCATGCCGCCACGACCACCGCGAACGTCGCCGCGAAATCGGTCATCGGCGCCATGACCGCGACCTTGTCCTCGCTCAGGACCAGCGTCCAGTTCAGCGAGCCGAAGACTTCCGACAACCCGATCGGCCAGTAGCTCGCGATAGCGTCCCGCTGCACCACGGTCGACGATACCGCCTCGTCGAGCGAATCATTGGCCGAGTCGTCTCCGGAAAGCGTCAGGGTGTTCGGCGCGCCCGCCCCGAACAGCACCCGTCCCGAGTCGTCGAGCACCGCGAGGCGAGTCGCGGCGGTGGGCAGCCCGTCCTCCCGCGTGCCCCACAGATAGTCCGGGCTCACTTCGCCTACGAAAAGACCGCGGGCATCGAGTCGGTCCATTCGGCGGAGCAGGAACACCCGTGTGTCGCCGGAGCTGCTCGCGGGCCTCGTGACCACGAGAGTGCGG
>DASSUE010000281.1:0-3866 GCA_035707305.1 Gemmatimonadales bacterium | reverse complement strand
CAGGGATTCATCGCCGCCGCCAGAATGAAGCGGGACGGAAACGTCACGTTCATCGCTGCGCGACTCACCGTAACGAAGCCATCCTCGAGAGGCTGGCGGAGCACCTCCAGCACGTTGCGGCGGAACTCCGGCAGCTCGTCGAGAAACAGCACGCCGCCGTGGCTGAGGCTCACCTCTCCAGGCCGGGGCCAGGAGCCCCCGCCGATGAGCCCGGCGTCGCTGACGGTGTGATGGGGCGCGCGGAACGGGCGGGTCATGCACACGCCGGCGCCAGGCGGCCTGAGCCCGGCCACGCTGTAGATGCGCGTGGTCTCCAGCGCCTCCTCCAGCGTCATGGCAGGCAGGATGGTTGGAAGCCTCCGGGCCAGCATGGTCTTTCCCGTGCCAGGCGGCCCCGTCATCAGCACGTTGTGCCCGCCCGCCGCCGAGATCTCGAGAGCACGCTTGGCCGCCGCTTGGCTCCGGACGTCCGCAAAGTCGGCCTGATCGTCGACGGCTGGAACACAGTCGCCGCCGGCGTGCCCGCAGCGCAGCTCGCCGGCGTTCTTTACGAATGCACAGACCTCGGCCAGACTGGCGGCGCCCCTGGCCTCGATCCCCTGCACGACCGCGGCCTCGGCTGCATTGGCTGCGGGCAGCACCACGCCACGGCATCCGGACGCTCGGGCACAGAGCGCCACCGAGAGCGCGCCTCGCACTGGCCGCAGATCGCCTTCCAGGCCCAGCTCTCCCAGCACGATGTAGCCATCGAGCCGGCCTTCCGGCAGCTGACCACTGGCGAGCAGGATGCCGAGCGCGATCGGGAGATCGAAGGCGGACCCGGTCTTGGGCCGGTCCGCCGGGGCGAGATTGCAGGTGATCCGTTTGAGCGGCAGGCTGAACCCGGCGCTCGCAAGCGCGGCCGTGACGCGTTCCCGCCCCTCCTTCACCGCACCCTGTGGAAGCCCCACCGTCGCAAAGGACGGAAGTCCGTTGGCCAGGTGAACCTCCACCTCGACCGGATAGGCGTCGATGCCGATGATGGCCGCAGACCGGAGGTGGGCGAGCACGTGCGCTCCGTTGGTTTCAGCACCAACGTCCGCCCCTCGCCGCTACACAGAGCAATCCACAAAGCGCACATGGCGGCGGAATCGCGCGGATGGCGCGGAAGATGGCTCGATCCGCACCGCATCCGCGCTTATCCGCGGCGCATGACGACTCGGTCAGTCGATGGTCCTGCTCCCGAGCCGGCCTGACCAGCTGGTCCAGGTCAAAGCGCAGCCTGCCGGGCCGAACGGTGGGTCCGGGTGTCCAGGGTGCCCGATCAGGTCGTGCAGCATCTCGTGCCGAATCACCATCTCGTCCTGGATGAACGCCTCCGCCACGTAGATCTCGTGGCTATCGGTCCAGTGAGCGACGCACATGCCGCTGGGACAGGGAAACTCGTCGCCGGGGACCCGGTAGAACCGCAACCGGTCGAACTCACCGCCAAGACCGGAGCACGCTTCGGTGCGGTCAAACCACGTTAGATAAGCCGCCGGAGGGGTGAACCGCTCCGACGAGGTCGGCGCCGTTGAATCGGCCGCGCAGCCGAGCACGGCGCTGAGCACCCAGGGTAACCACCGACATTCGAGTCGCATGGACCCAGGATGAAAGCCGCTGGAGATGCGAGCCATGATCCCCATCACAGGGACGCCGAGCGCGCGGCAGGGCCTCGCGATCGATACGTCCGCCGCGACTGCAGCGGCTGCCGACGCATTTCATTAGTTGCGACTACCTGCTAAGGGATCACCCCCCACGCCATGACCGGCGACCAGGAACAATCTCGTTGCCGTGGGCTTGCGCGCGCCCCGGGCCCGCGAGCGCGGCCCCGGAATTGCCTCATGATCGGACAACCCACTACAACGCGTTGTCCACGCCGGACTTCCAGCGCCGGCCCAACAATGCATCCGGCAGCGGTCAAGGCATTTCGCGGCAAGGGGTCCGCAGGAGCAAGGTCACTCGCATGAAGCATCGTTTCGGCGCGCTTGCGATGGTTGCGATGGGTTCGTTTCTCTGCGGCGGCTGGTTGCTCAACCGCGAGCCGGCCGGCGAAGCGAATGTCCAGCACCAGTCCCGCGTGCTCGAGACCGTGCTCTCCGTGATCTACGATCACTCGCTCGATTCACCCAACCGCACCGAGCTCTTCGAGAACACAGCGCGGGCCCTAGTGTCCCAGCTCCGCGACCCGTACGCCGAGCTGCTGGTCGGCGACGGCTACCGGCAGTTCAATCGACAGATGTCGGGCACCGGCGCCACGGTACTCCCCAGCGGCGAGCGCGCCACCGGCGGTGACGCCACCCGGATTCCGGCCACGTCGACCGGCGTGATGCTGGCACCGGCGGTCGGCTACGTCGCGCTCCATACTCTCAGCGAGGGCGCGGCCCAGGAGCTGGCCACCGAGGTCTGGAATCTGCGAAAGCAGGGCATGCGGACCCTGGTGCTCGATCTCCGGAACAATCCTGGCGGCCTCATCAAGCAGGGCGTGCAGGTGGCCGAGCTGTTCCTCGACCAGGGCGACACGATCGCTACCACCCGCGGCCGGAAGGCATCTCATACCAAGGCCTACCTCGCCAGTTCGGCCGAGCGGTGGCCCGGGCTCATGATCGCCGTGCTGGTAAACGACGGCACCGCCAGCTCGGCGGAGCTCATTGCGGGAGCGCTGCAGGACCATGACCGCGTCGTGATCGTGGGCCAGCCGACCTTCGGCAAAGGCGTTCTCCAGACCACGTACCCGCTGGGCGGGGAAATGGCGATCAAGCTGACGACCGCTCGCTGGTACACGCCGAGCGGCCGCAGCATCAACCGGCCGCGCACGAAGTCCGACAGCGCCGTCGCGGATCGCCGGCGGGCGGCCGAGGTGAGCGGCGCGCGGTTCGTCTCGCACGACGGCCGCCGCATGCCGGAGGGTCATGGCATCATGCCCGACCTCGTCGTCCGGCGCGAAGGCTATACTCCGCGGGAACGCGCGTTCCTGGACTCCCTCGGGAGCAGCTACCCCACGTTTCGCGCCGCCCTCTCTCACATAGCTCTGAACGCGCGGGGTAACGGCGAGGTGGTGAGCGAGGACTTCGAGGTCACGGCGGAGATGCGAGCCCGGGTGTACGGCGCGCTGGTCGAGCGCGGGGTGCAGATGAGCCCGGAGCTGTTCGCTACCGCGTCTCGCTACGTGGACCGGCAGCTGGGGAGCGAGATCGCCCGCGAGCTCTTCGGCGAAGCGGCGGCCACCCGCCGCCGCCTCCTGGCGGATCGCCAGATGCAGGGAGCACTGGACCTGATCAACCGCGCAGCCACCCAAGCGGACCTGCTCCGCCTGGCGGAGGAGAGCACCGCCAAGTAGGCCCCCGGCGGGTCAGGCGGCCCGCGCCGGTAAGGGCGGCAGCGTCACCGTCACCGTCGTCCCTGCCCCCTCTCTGCTGTCCACTTCTACCGCCCCGCCCCAGCTTTCCACCAGCCGCCTCACGATCGGCAACCCCAGGCCCGACCCGCTCGTAGTGGTCGAGAACCGGGGCTCGAAGATCCGCGGTAGCAGGTCGGATGCAATGCCGGCGCCGTCGTCGGTCACTTCCAGGCAGCCAAGCGAGGCGCGGACGGTGATGCGCGTGGCCGCGGCATTGCGCGCGTTCTCCAGCAGGTTGACCAACACCTCCTTCACCTCATCGCGCCGCGCCTCGCCCCACGCCGGCGCTCGCACTTCCAGCCGGACTTGGGCTCCTTCCTCGGCCAGCCGGTAGAGCTGCACCACCTCCTCCGCCACCGCACCGAGGTCGAGACGTTCGAGCGGCTCCTGGTCGGCCGCCGGTGCCCCGAACCGGCTGAACGCGCGGGCGATCGTGTCCAGACGGTCG
>DASSUE010000280.1:0-12761 GCA_035707305.1 Gemmatimonadales bacterium | reverse complement strand
GTCCTGCGAGCGGAATCGGGGGCCGCGGCGCTCGAGCTGCTGGAGCGGCTCAAGCTGCGCGGCGATCCCGTAGCGCTGCTGCTCTCCGATCAGCGCATGCCGGAGATGACCGGGGTCGAGTTTCTCGAGAAGGCGCGGGCTTTCGCTCCCGACGCACGCCGGGTGCTGCTCACCGCCTACGCCGACACCGACGCGGCCATCCGGGCCATCAACCAGGTCCGGATCCATTACTACCTGATGAAGCCGTGGGACCCGCCGGAGCAGCAGCTCTATCCGTACCTCGACGATCTGTTGGAGGACTGGCGTGCCGGGTTCCGTCCGGCCGCCGACGGCATTCGGGTCATTGGGAACCGCTACTCGCCGAAGGCGCACGCGGTGCGGGATTTCCTGGGCCGCAATCTGGTTCCATTCCGTTGGCTCGACGCGGACGCCTCGCCCGAAGTGGTGGAGCTGCTCGATGCTCTCGGCGGCCCGGGCAAGGTCACGCTGCCCGTCGTGATCTTCCCCGACGGCGAGCACCTGGACGATCCGGCGCTTCGCGCGCTGGGCGAGCGCATCGGGCTCCGCACCCGGGCGGAGAAGCCGTTCTACGATCTCGTCGTCGTCGGCGGTGGGCCTGCCGGGCTCGCGGCCAGCGTGTACGGCGCGTCGGAAGGGCTCCGGACACTGCTGGTCGAGCGGGAGGCGCCGGGAGGGCAAGCGGGCACCAGCTCGAACATCGAGAACTATCTCGGGTTTCCGGTGGGGCTGACCGGCGCCGATCTCGCACGGCGCGCGGTGGCACAGGCCCGGAAGTTCGGCGCGGAAATCCTCACGCCGCAGGAAGCCAAAAGCGTACGGGCCGAGGGCCAGTACCGGGTACTGACGCTGGCGGATGGGACCGAGATCTCCTGCCGGGTGCTGCTGGTGACCACCGGCGTCACGTACCGCCGGCTCGACGTGCCCGGGGCCGATGCGCTCACCGGCGCGGGGATCTACTACGGCGCCGCGATGACAGAGGCACTGTCCTGCCGCGACGAAGAGGTGTATCTCATCGGGGCCGGCAATTCCGCCGGGCAGGCCGCGATGCACTTCGCCCGCTACGCCCGCCACGTCACGCTTCTCGGCCGGGGCCCGTCGCTCGACGCCACGATGTCGCGCTACCTGATCGATCAGATCCGCGACACGCCGAACATCACCGTGCTCACCGCAACCCAGGTGACCGGGGTGAGCGGCGGGGAGCGCCTGGAGGCGATCACGATCGCGTGCGGCGGCGAAGAGCGGACCGTGTCCGTCGGCGCCCTGTTCGTCTTCATCGGCGCCGAGCCCCGGACCGACTGGCTGGGTAATCTGGTACTCCGGGATGAGCACGGGTTCGTGCTCACCGGTCCCGATCTGCCGCGTCGCGACGGCCGCCCGAAGGGTTGGCCGCTCGACCGCGAGCCGTATCTGCTCGAGACCAGCACGCCGGGTGTGTTCGCCGCCGGCGACGTCCGGCACCAGTCGGTGAAGCGGGTGGCCTCGGCGGTGGGCGAAGGGTCCATCGCGGTGCAGTTCACCCATCGGTTCCTGGCGGAGGTGTGAGCGTGGACCGGGCCGAGCTGCGGGAGAGCGAGCTGCTTCGAGCCTGCACCGAGGCGGAGCTCGACGAGCTGGTCGCCGGCTCGTCCGAGATCCGCCTCGCGGCGGGCGCGCTCCTCTTCTCGGAGCAGGACAAGGCCGACGCCGTCTGGGTGCTGCTGGCCGGGGAGCTGGTCATCACCAAGGTGGTGGGTGGCGACGAGCTGATCGTGGACACCCTGCGGGCCGGCTCGTTCCTGGGCGAGATCTCGCTGCTCACCGGCACGCCCGCCGAGCACCGCGCCCGGGCCCGGGGCGAGACCCGACTGCTTCGGATGCCCGCGGCCACGTTCCTCGAGCTGATGCGCGGTTGCGTCACGGTGATGGAGACCGTGCTTCGTACCATGGCGGAGCGGGTCCGTCGAATCGAGCAGCTGCTGCAGGAGCGCGAACGCATGGCCGGGCTGGGAACCTTGGCGGCCGGATTGGCGCACGAGCTCAAGAATCCCGCCGCCGCAGCCGGTCGCGCGCTGTCACTGCTCGCCGAGCAGTTCGTGGAGCTGGGACCGCTCGGCCGCCGGCTCGCACTGTATCCCTGGACCGCAGAAGACGCGGAACTGCTGGAGCGACTCGACTCGGCTACCTGCTGCGTGCTGGGCGGGGTCAAGGAGCTGGATCCGCTGGAGCGGAGCGAGCGCGAGGAGGGCGTCGCGGCCTGGCTCGAACGCTTCGGAATCGATCGGCCGTGGGAGTTCGCCCCGCTACTGGTGGACCGGGGAATCGATGCGTCCGAGCTGGAGCGGCTGGCCGGTGGATGTGATGTCTCCGTCGTGTCGGACGCGCTGGCGTGGACCGAACGGGTGGTCACCATCCGCCAGCTTCTCGACGAAGCCAACCAGAGCAACGCCCGCATCATGGATCTGGTGCGGGCGGTGAAGGCGTACTCCCACGTTGACACCGCGACGGTGCGCGACGTGGACGTGCACGAGAGCCTTGAGAGCAGCATCACGATCCTGGGGCATAAGCTCAAGCAGTCGCGGGCGCGGGTTCAGCGAGATTACGATCGATCGCTGCCCAAGGTGCGGAGCTGGGGGACCGAGCTGAGCCAGGTGTGGACCAATCTGCTCGACAACGCGGCCGACGCGGTGGCGAGCAACGGCGGCAGCGTGCTGATCCGCACCCGCCCCGCGAAGGACGGGATCGCGGTCGAGATCATCGACTCGGGCGCGGGGATCCCGACGGATGTGCGGGGGCGGATATTCGATCCGTTCTTTACCACCAAGGAGGCCGGCAAGGGAACCGGTCTCGGCCTCGAGATCGCAAAGCGGATCGTGCTGCGCCACGGGGGCGAGATTCAGGTGGAATCAGCGCCGGGCCAAACCACCTTCGCGGTTCGACTTCCGGCGCCGGCCTGAACATCCGGCGGGACCAGCGGCGGTTGCGGAAAGTGGGCCGCCGGGCGAATTTACAGCCCCTTTAAGGGCTCGTAGCTCAGCTGGATAGAGCGCTTGCCTCCGGAGCAAGAGGTCGCGCGTTCGAATCGCGCCGAGCCCATGGCCTAATCGAAAGCCCCGCAACGCACTCCGCTCCGGGGCTTCGTTCTGCCGAACCTCACTGTCACAAGAACTGTCGCAGGACTCGCGCAGCCGGCCCCGACCCGAGCTTGCAGCCGAGGAACAGCGCCGACTCCGCAACTGATGAGGTCCGCGGCTACTTGCGTTGCTGCCGGGCTCGGATGAGATCTCCAACGAGAATAGCTGCCGGATACAGCACCTCCTCCTCGGTTTGTGCGTGTAGCGCCAATTGGTCCGCCAGTCTTTCATACTTGGACGCATGGGCGGCTCTCGCCGCGCGGCGCAGGCCTTCCACCGCCGCTCGAATCTGCTTGTGTTCTTCGAGCATTCCGGGGAGTTCTCTTCTGAGTGAGTCGGTCATGGCGCGCACTGCCGCCAGGTCGGAGTCGGGCGGACGGCCGCCGGCCGCCAGGGGCTCCAAGAGTCCCAGCGGCGGCAGCGCAATCTGCTCCTCACGCACGAAGTGTGGATGTAAGACCTCGGCGAGCGCCTTGGCGGCGGCGCCGACGCGACCAGTGGCTTGCGTCGCCTCGACGAGTGCTGAATGAATCGCCTCGTGCTCGGCTTGAATGGATTTGGGTATTGCGATCGTCGCTCGCATCAGCATTTCCCTCCCCTCAAGTTGCGCACCTCCAGCACGCCAGCCGGCCGCGATTGCACCATCAGCCGGGCTCGATCTTAAGTGGCGCAACCCGCGCGGAGCCTGGGGCGCCAGCGTAGCGCCCGCCGCCGGGCGGATTTCCTCGTCGTGGATCTGGCCACCGGCTGCCGACCCTCAAGCTGCTCTTCCGCCGACTCCCCCGTGAGATAGACAGGCACGGCAGCGAGAGCCAACAGCACAGTAAGCGCAACGCCTACTTGTGTAACCTCGCGCGAGCGACGCCAGAGTCCCCAGAGCAGCACGAGAGGCGCAAAGAGGAGGGTACCCAATATCGGGATGTGATTCAGCAAGAGATGCAGGTGAGCAGGGCTGACGTCATAGGCCCCTCGCGGCGGCAGACGGGCGAAGAGAGCAAAAAAGAGTAACTCAATTGGTGCGGAGGAAGTGCCAATCGGCGCACCGGCTCGCGGCGTGCGCCTCACTCTTCACCCTGACTTTTCCAGCCGAACGACGTAGCCGGCCGGGCTCATGCGCCCGACAAGTTAGCCAGGCGGGTCCAGGCGTTCCGGCTAGGGTGATCACAAATTAGGGGGCGAGCGAGGGTTGGGGCGCCGCGGCGCGGATCGTGGCCCTGCAGGGCCTTCACGGCGCTTACGCGGGCCAGATCATCGGAGGGAGTAGCAATGAGCCCGCGCTGTCACGACAGCGCGGGCTCGGGGCAACCTAGATCATCTCAGGACTGACCTACTGCTTCAGCACACCGAAGTTCACCTGGGTATTGCTGTAGTTCGAGTATGCGACCGTGACAGTCCAGGCTCCGGCCAACCCCGTCGGACTGGTGAGAGGCTCGCCACTCGATGCGAGCTGCCCGGAGTAGACCTGCGTGCCCGCCGCGTCCCTGACCGTGAGAATCGCCGAACCCGTGGCCCCCGCATCGGAAGCATGAGTGATCTTTGCGACCGTGCCAGTGTTCTGCCAGGTATAGCTGTAGGTGCCATCAAAATTCTGAATGCTGCTGACCTGATACGAAAACGTGTCGGTCAAGTTCGTGATCTGAGGCTGAATTCCGGGAGCAGTGGGACCATCCCCGCAGGCCATGAACGTTAGGGCAGTCAGGGCAGCAGCAAGAGGGCGGACCACGGGGGCACGCATGAGAGCCTCGCATAAAGTGTGAGAGACGCGAAGACAAGCCAGTTCCCTAGGTTAGGGTGGCAAGAGAAGTGCCAGAGATGATTCTTTGGCTCAGCGCGCGGTTCTACATCGGCTTACGCGTGATGCACGCTGCAGCGTGCCTTCGGCTAATCGGCAAAACGCGAGCACAAACCTGCAAGCTTGAGAGCGGAGCGAAGCTGGGTGATCACCACCCGCAATCCAGGAGTGCTGCGTTGCTGAAACGCCGGCTCGTAGTGCGTCGTTCTGTCGGGCGCACACGGAAGACCACAGGCGTGGATACCCACTCAGACGTGACTGGGCGGTGGCTCTACCGCGTTCCGGGGCTTGAGTTCCTGGAACGCCCGCGTGCAATCAGCCGATCGTAGAACCACGCAAGGAGCGCGAACGTGAGAGCGGTGCCCACGGTCCAGAGAATCAGCCTGCCCACGACGCTGCCCCACGTCAACGTACCGGTGATGTTGAAGGCGCCGAGATCGGCGTGGACAGGTAGCCGAAGAAGGCGGTCGTGCTTCCCGGGGCCACATCAACGGCTGCGACGCACAGGACGAACAGCACGGCGGCCGTCAGCCCGCCCGCCACCCCAAATGCGCGGGGATTGAGTGACATGACCAGCTCCTGTTGGCCCTACGGGACGAACGTGCAGCGGGGTACGTGAGGGCAAGGTGAGCCGGCCAGGAGGTTTTTTCGTACAACGGCGACTCGCATGGTCAACCCACCTCCTGCAAGTGGCTGCGGGCCGTCCTATCAGAAGCGCACCCTGACGCCGACGCCGGTTCCCCGCGCGACTGGCCGCACGTCCGGCTGCACCGGTGATGCATCGATTCGCTGCCACTGCTCGCCCTTCACCGTCACACCAACCAGGCCACCAATTCCGGCCCCCCACAGCGCTCCTATGCCGATACCGAGCGGCACGCAGCCGGCCCCGTCGCATGGCGATCCCCAGCCCGACTCCTCCGTCGAGGCGCCGACGCCGAGCAAGAGCCCCGCGCCCGCACCAATCAGGGCACCCGGGCCGACCGCGCGACCGATCCGGCGCCGCTCGCCGAGCGACATCTCCAGCCGTTCGGAGGTCTCCGCGGGCATAGGCGTGCTGGGCGCCGGTGCGGTCCACGATGCGGACGCTGTCGGGGTCAAGCGAGACCAGCAGCCCGATCTGCGTGAACCCGCTGACCGCCGCCAGGCGCATGCGGTTTCCGGAAGCTTGGGCCGCAAGCCCCGTCGTAATGAGCAAACTCGCCACCGCTAAGGCAAAGACGCGCATCCGTGACCTCCAAGTCGTGCCCTCTCACGGCCCGGCGTGCAGGTTCCTGCGAGCCGCGCCAGGCGGCCAGAGGCTACCTCAGCAGGCACAGAGTAAGGAGAGCATGAGCATGACTGGAGAGAAGCCATACAACGAGGCAGCCGGCCGCTGGGTTAGGCGCTCGTCTGCGGTGTGGCGGGCGGTCGTAAGAGCGCCGTGGCGGCGCGACCCGCCAAGATGCTCAGGCTGCGGCTCCGGTTCCGGGTTCCGGCGGCGGCTCCGGGCCGGGCGCTCCGGTTTCGGCGCGGGGTCGGGGCGGTGGAGACACCACTGCAGGGCATCCCTGAACACTCGGTCGACCCTACCGCGTCGGCGGTGATGCGGGTAGTCGAGTGCTGACGGTGGGTCCCAAACGCCACGCCGTACACCATCAGCCTCTCGACGCCAGAGCCCCACGTAGTTGCCCGTATCGGGCATGAACGGAAACAGGGCCCTCGAGGAGTCTCGAGATTTGACCTCTAAACGGCGATGAAGCGCGAGGTCGAGGAAAGGACTCCGGATTGCAGATCGTGGTTCCTAGGGGAACACGCCGGGCCTAGCCTTACTTGAGATGCCATTTGACAACGTTGTAGAGCCACCCCCAGGCCTTGCCGCCGCTTCTCGCAAAGCTCCCATTGCCCTGCACTGCACTGCGCCCTCCGGCAGTCGAATTCACAAACCGCTCTATCCGGGGGAACTGTGTCCACAATCTCGCAGCGGAGCCAAGTCCACGCGCGTTTAATCCGGTCCATGGCTGCAATCCCACGCCTGTCCATTTCTATCACTGTAAGTGCGTTCACGAGCAGGAATGAAGATGGCGTCGAGAACGTGAAGGCGGAGTGAAACGCAAGGGAACTAACCCTCACGCATGCGGGCTGGCTGAGGGGATCGTGTCGGTCGAACGGCACCGCCTCGACCCCTAGCGGCCCGACGCACGGACGGGCCGATCCGCAGAGCGGCCCGTCCGGAACAGCGCTGCCATGGGCTGGCCGCGCGACTCGCGGCCCGGCCGGTGAACGTCTAACATTCACAAACGGCCCCATCTCGCGTCCGCAGCCATGCTGATCCGCAATCTCCAATATCTCGTCGCCCTCGCGCACGAGAAGCACTTCGCCCGCGCGGCGGAGGCCTGCAATGTGACCCAGCCGACGCTCTCGAGCGGCATCAAGCAGCTCGAGGAGGAGCTGGGCCTGCTGATCGTGCAGCGGGGACAGCGGTTTCAGGGGCTCACCCCCGAGGGGGCGAGGGTCCTGGAGTGGGCCCGCCGGATCCTGTCTGATTGCGACAGCCTGCAGCAGGAGGCGAGCGAGCTCCGCGCGGGGCTGGTCGGGCGACTTCGCCTGGGCGCAATACCGACCACCCTCCCGATGGTCTCCGCCCTCACCTCTCCGTTCGCGCTCAAGCATCCCCAGGTGGTCATCTCCGTCCTTTCCCTCAGCTCGATCGACATTCAACTCGGGCTGGACGACTTCAGCCTGGATGCGGGGCTCACGTACCTCGAAAACGAGCCCCTTACCAACGTGCGGGCGGTGCCCCTGTACCTGGAGCGTTACTTCCTGTTCACCCCGGCGAGCGGGCCGCTGGCCCGCCGGCAAGAGGTGACCTGGCGCGAAGCGGCCGACGTCCCGCTGTGCCTCCTCACCCCAGACATGCAGAACCGCCGGATCGTGAATCGCCATTTCCACGAGGCGGGCGCGGACGTCCGTCCTCACATCGAGACCAACTCGATCGTCGCGCTCTGTTCCCACCTCCGATCCGGTCAATGGTCCAGCGTGCTCCCGCAAACCTTCCTGCACCTCTTCGGCGAGGCATTCGGATCGCACGCCGTCCCGCTGGTCCAGCCCGAGGCCGCTCACCGGGTCGGGCTGGTGGTGCCCGACCGCGAGCCGCTGACGCCGTCCGCCCGGGAGCTCCTGGCCCTCGTGGCCGACCCCGAAGTGCTGGCGGGGATAGCGGATGCGGCTCCGTTGGCCGCCGGCACCCGCACGCCCTAGACTCAATCGGCCCGGTCTATCGGCTGATCGGCGGGCCGAATTTGAAGGTGGCGAAACGGCAGGTCATAATTCGCTATCGGCCCGTCAGTCTTTCAATTGGAGGCGCTTGTCATGGCCATGAACTACCCCCGCCTTACCGAACCGTTGGTCCGCGACGGCAACGCGCTCCGTCCCGCGAGCTGGGACGAGGCGCTTTCCCGGGCGGCCGACGGCTTCCGGCGCACGTTCGAAGCGCACGGCGGTGACGCGATCGGCACGTTCAGCTGCTCGAAGGCCAGCAACGAGATGAACTTTCTCGCGCAGAAGCTGGTCCGAGTTGGCTTCCGGTGCCACAACGTCGATAGCTGCAACCGAACCTGACACGCGCCTAGCGTCGTCGGTCTGGCGACGGTCTTTGGTGCTGGTGGGGGCACGAGCTCCTACCGAGAGGTGGAAGAGACGGACGTCATCTTCCTCTGGGGAGCGAACGCCCGGGAAAACCACCCGATCTTCTTCCACCACGTCTTGAAGGGGGTCCACCGCGGCGCGCGGCTGTACGTGGTCGATCCGCGGCGCACGGCGTCGGCCGAGTGGGCCGACCACTGGCTCGGTATCCACGTCGGCACCGACATCGCGCTCTCCAACGCGATGGCTCGGGAGATCATTCACGCCGGCCTGGCGAATCAGCCGTTCATCACGCGGGCTACCACCGGCTTTGACGCGTATCGCGACAGCGTCGAATCGTACACGCTCGAGTACGCCGAGCAGGTGACCGGCGTGCCGGCGGACGTCATCCGCGAGGCGGCGCACACCTATGCCCGCGCCGACCGCGCGGAGATCTGCTGGACGCTCGGCATCACCGAGCATCACAACGCGGTGGACAACGTCCTTTCGCTCATCAACCTCGCGCTGCTCACCGGCCACGTGGGGCGATACGGCTCCGGCGTGAACCCGCTGCGGGGGCAGAACAACGTGCAGGGCGGCGGGGATATGGGCGCGATCCCAAATCGCCTGGTCGGGTTCCAGGATTGGACCAAGGATCCGGAGATCCGCGCCAAGTTCGAGCGTGCATGGGGCGTGCCGCTGAAGCCGCGCTACGGCCGAAATCTGACGGAGATGTTCGAGGGGATGGAGCATGGCGAGGTGCGCGCCGTGTACGCCATCGGCGAGAATCCCGCGCAGGCCGAGGCCGACCAGCACCGCGCCGAGCGCCTCCTTCGAGGCCTCGATCATCTGGTGGTGCAGGACGTCATGCTGACCCGCACGGCCGAGCTGGCGCACGTCGTGTTGCCGGCCTCGTCGAGCTGGTGCGAGTCGGAGGGCACGGTCACCAACAGCGAGCGGCGGGTGCAGCGTCTCCGCAAAGCGCTCGAGCCGCCCGGCGACGCCCGCGACGATATGTGGATCATCTGCGAGATCGCGAAGCGGCTGGGGCACGACTGGGGCCATCCCACCGCCGAGGATGTGTGGAACGAGGTGCGGTCGCTGGCGCCGTTCTTCCGGGGCATGACGTACGAGCGGCTGGAGCGCGAGGGCGGCCTCCACTGGCCCTGCTACGACGAGCAGCATCCGGGTGAGCTGTTCCTGCACAGCCGGCTCTGGAAGGAACCCATCGAAGGGCCGCCGGCGCCGTTCTCGGTGGTCGAGCACGAGGGACCGGTGGAGATGCCGGACGGCGAGTATCCGTTCCTGCTGACGACCGGCCGGCGGCTCGACTCCTACAACACGGGGGTGCAGACCGGCGGGTTCACCTCTCCCCTTCGTCGGGGAGAAACGCTCGACATCTCACCCGAGGATGCCGAGACGCTGGGGATCCTGGATGGCGATCCGTTGCGGGTCAGCTCGCGCCGCGGCAGCGTGGTGGCGCCGGCCCGGATCGACCGCTCGCTTCGCGCCGGCCTGGTGTTCATGACTTTCCATTTCCAAGACGAGGTCCGGGTCAATCTGCTGACCATCGACGAGACCGACCCCAAGTCGGGCACGGCGGAATTCAAGGCCTGCGCGGTCAAGGTCGAGCCGATACGGTCCCCGGCGACTGCCGCCGCCGCCGCGGGCGCCGCCCGCCAGGGAGCCTGAGTGGACATTCATCTGCTGGATGCGGAGGCCACTGCCGAGGAGCGCGACGCGGTCGATGCGTTCCTCGGACCACCGAGTTCGGGCTGGGACGGCGGCGAGCGCGACCCCAAGCGCGACGCCCACACGGCGTTCGGCGGTCACGCGGCGCGCGCACGGCGCCACCTGCTGCTGCCGACCTTCCATGCCGTGCAGTCGCGGGTGGGGTGGATCAGCGAGGGCGCCCTCAACTATGTCTGCGAGCGGCTCTCGGTGCCGCCCGCCGACGCCTTCGGTGTGGCGACATTTTACGCGCTTCTCTCCACCGTTCCCAGGCCGAAGCGCGTGCTCCACGTGTGCGACGACATCGCCTGCCGCTGCAAGGGCGCCGACAAGCTCTGCGAGGAGCTGGAGCACACGGTCGGGCCGGCCTATCACCACGGGCCGGCGGGCGATCACGCCGAGATCCCGCACGGTGCCGGCGCCTGGCTTCGAAGCCCGTGCCTGGGCTTGTGCGATCAGGCACCGGCCGCGCTGCTCACGATCGCCGGTGAGGCCCCGATTGAACGCCTGTTCGGCGAGCTGGACGCGGCCAAGGCCGCTCGCGTCCTCGCCGGCGATCTCGCACCGAGCACGACCCCGCATCCCCGCTTGCCGCAGACCGGCGGCGCGGAGCTCCGCCTGCTCCGCCGGGTGAACGTCGTCGATCCCGTCAGCCTCGACGACTATCGGTCTCGCGGGGGCTATGAAGCCCTTCGGATCGCGCTCGATCTCGGGCCCGAGGGCGTGATCCGTGAAGTCACCGATGCCAAGCTGCTCGGCCGGGGCGGCGCCGCGTTCCCCACCGGCCGAAAGTGGGACGCCGTGGCCCGTCAGCCGGTGCGTCCGCACTATCTCATCTGCAACGCCGATGAATCGGAGCCGGGCACGTTCAAGGATCGCGTCATCATGGAAGGCGATCCGTTCAGCATCGTCGAGGCGATGACGATTGCGGCGTACGCCACCGGTGCAGAGCAAGGCTTCATCTACGTTCGGGGGGAGTATCCCCAGGCGATCGAGCGGCTAAAGGCTGCCATCGATGCCGCTCGGGCGCGGGGGCTGCTCGGCGAGAACGTGATGGGACAGGGGTTCCGCTTCGACATCGAGATCCGCAAAGGCGGCGGGGCGTACATCTGCGGCGAGGAAACCGCGATTTTCAATTCGATCGAGGGTTTCCGCGGCGAGCCCAGGAACAAGCCTCCCTTCCCGGTCCAATCCGGCGTCTTTTACAAGCCCACGGTGATCAACAACGTCGAGACGCTGGCCAACGTCCTCGAGATCATGCGGCTGGGCGGTCCCGCGTACGCGAAAACCGGCACCGACGGGTCGACCGGAAGCCGGCTCTTCTGCCTGTCCGGCTGTATCACCCGCCCCGGCGTCTACGAGGTCGAGTCCGGCGCCACCCTGCGCCAGCTCTACGAGATGGGCGGCGGCGTGCCTCCCGGCCGAACCCTCCAGGCCATCCTGCTCGGCGGGGCGGCGGGAGTCTTCGTTCGGCCCGACGAGCTCGACATGCCGCTCACGTTCGAGGGAGCGCGCGCGGCCCAGGCCACGCTCGGATCCGGCGTAATCATGGTGTTCGACGACAGCATCGACCTGCTTCCCATCCTGATCCGGATGGCGGCCTTCTTCCGGGACGAATCGTGCGGACAGTGCGTCCCCTGCCGGGTCGGTACCGTGCGTCAGGAAGAGGCGCTCCACCGCATCCATGTGAACCGGACTCGCGGCGGAGTCGCCGGCGAGCTGGCGTTGCTCGCCGAGGTAGGGCTCGCCATGAAGGACGCGTCCATCTGCGGCCTGGGTCAGACCGCCTACAGTGCCGTGGAGTCGGCGGTGAACCGGCTCAAGCTCTTTGACGGAGCCTCCGCCAGGTGACTGCTGCCGCCGAGCCATTCGTTCAACTGAAGCGCCCGCGCCGGCCGGTCGAGCTCACGATCGACGGCCAGAAGGTGAGCGTGCCCGAGGGCACGACGCTGCTCCAGGCGTGCGAGCAACAGGGGAAAGAGATCCCCACCCTCTGCTACCTCGACACGCTGCATCCGGTCAACGTCTGCCGGGTCTGCGTGGTCGAGGTCGAGGGCTCTCGCGTCCTGGTCCCGTCCTGCTCCCGCAAGGTCGAGCCGGGCATGGTGGTGAAGACGGCTTCGGAGCGGGTGCGCCATAGCCGCAAGATGGTGCTCGAGTTCCTGGCGTCGTCGGTCGACCTCTCCACCACGCCGGACGCTGCGGAATGGCTGGAGGACTACGGCTGCCGTCCTGAGCGGTATGGACCGCCGGCGCCTCCCGCTCCGGCCGGCGCGCGTGACGCGCTTCAGACCGGCCACCACGAGCCCCCCGATGCCGACTACGCCGCCACCGTATCGCAGCCGGTGAAGGTGGACAACGAGCTGTACGTCCGCGACTACGCCAAGTGCATCCTCTGCTATAAGTGCGTCGAGGCCTGCGGCAAGGACTACCAGAACACCTACGCGCTCACGGTGGCGGGCCGGGGCTTCGACGCCCGCATCTCGACCGAGTTCGCGGTCAGGCTG
>DASSUE010000279.1:0-7174 GCA_035707305.1 Gemmatimonadales bacterium | reverse complement strand
CTGGTGCGAGTCCGCCTTCGGATCACCGTTCCGGCCGACCGGGCCTTCGTCATCCTCGACGACGCGCTCCCCGCGGGACTCGAAGCCGTGGACCTGAGCCTCCGCACGGTGGGCGGAATCCCTGGCCCGGGGGTGGCTGATTCGGGCGCCGAGGAGCCGTCGGATGGAACAGCGGCGCAGGGATGGCCCTTCCGGTGGGCCTACGGCGGGTGGGATGCCGGCTGGTGGACGCCGTTCGACCACCGGGAAATGCGGGATGACCGCGTCGTGTTCTTCGCGACCGCTCTCTGGCGCGGCTCGTACACGGCCACCTACGTGGCGCGCGCCACGACGCCGGGTCGCTTCGTGCGCCCGCCGGCGCACGCCGAAGAGATGTACAACCCGGCGGTCTTCGGCCGGAGCGACGGCGGCGTGTTCGAGGTGCGAGCCACCGGCGAGGGGAAGAGCCGATGATTCGGTGGGCGGTAAGCATGCTGATCGCGGTCGCGACTGTTGCAGTCGGGGCGGCCGGATGGACGCTGCTCCCATTGCCGCCGGATCTGGTCGGGCCGCAGGCTCGGCCCGCAGTGGAGATAACCGACCGGCACGGCCTGCCGCTCCGGACCGCGCGCGCGGCCGACGGCAGCCTGGCCCGCTGGGTCCCACTCGCCGAGATGGATGCCGACGTCATCGCCGCGTTCCTGGCGACGGAAGACCGGCGGTTCTACAGCCACGGGGGCGTCGACATCCGGGCGGTGGCCCGTGCCGCCCGGACCAACCTCGCGGCCATCCGAGTAGTTTCGGGCGCGTCCACGATCACCATGCAGCTCGCCCGCCTGCTTCGACCGCTGCCCCGAACCTGGCGAGGCAAGGCGCGACAGGTTCTCTGGGCCATCCGGCTCGAGCGGCACCTGTCAAAGGGAGTAATTCTCGAGGAATATCTCAACCGCGTTCCACTGGGGCAGTCCGCGGTAGGCGTGGATGCCGCCGCCCGAGTGTACTTCGGAAAGCAAGCGTCGGCGCTCAGCCTGGGCGAGGCCGCGCTCCTCGCCGGCCTTGCCCGCGCACCGTCCAGCGACAACCCGCTCGTAAGCGCCGGGCGGGCGCGGGCGCGGCGGTCGGCTGCCTTGACCAGACTCGGCGCGCAAGGCTACGCCGGCCGCGACGAGATCCGCCGCGCGATGCTGGAGCCGGTGCTCGTGACCGAGGGCCGGACCGACTTCGTGGCGCCGCACTTTACCACCCGGCTCCTGGCTCGCCCTGGTGCGCCCACGTCCGGCGAGTGGCGCACCTCGCTCGACCTTCCGCTTCAGCTGGCGGTGGAGGCCGAGGTGCGACATACCGTCGAGACATTGCGGGAGCGCGGCGCCCGGCACGCGGCAGTTGTGGTGTTGGATACTCGCTCCGGCGAGATCCTCGCTTGGGTTGGCTCGCCGGACTTCTGGGCCGATACCGCGGGCCAGGTGGACATGGTCACCTCGGCGCGACAGCCGGGATCGGCCCTCAAACCGTTTCTGTACGGACTCGCGTTCGACCGGGGCCAGACACCGGGCTCCGTGTGGCCGGACCTGCCGCGCGTCTACCGAACGGCAACCGGGGTCTACGCTCCCAGGAACTACGACCGGCGCTTCCACGGCCCAACCCGCCTTCGCGAGGCGCTCGCCAGCTCTTACAACCTGCCCGCGGTCGAGCTCGCGAACCGGCTCGGCCCCGCCAGTCTGCACGGGACACTCCGCCGCGCTGGCTTCGCATCGCTCAACCGAAGCGCGGAGTATTACGGGCTCGGCCTGGCACTCGGGAACGGCGACGTCACCCTGCTCGAGCTGGCTAACGCGTACCGCTCGCTCGCCAACGGTGGGATGTGGTATCCCGTCCGCTGGTTCGCTACGCCGCCGGGCTACGGGACCTCGGCCGGCCGTCGCGTGATGAGCGACCTCGCAGCCGCGCTGGTGCTCGACGTGCTGGCCGATCCGGCGGCGCGGGTGCCCGGCTTCGGTCTGGACACGCCGCTCGAGCTGCCGTTTACCGCAGCCGCAAAGACCGGCACCAGCCGGCACTTCACGGACAACTGGGCGGTGGTGGTGACACAGGGATTCACGGTCGCAACCTGGGTCGGCGACTTCAGCGGGCGACCAATGGAGGGGGTGAGCGGGGTAACTGGGGCAGCACCGCTGATGCATCGTGCCGCGCTGCTCACTGCCCGGCGATATCCACCGGGGGCGTTCGCGAGCCCGGCGGCTGCCGGCGCCGCTCCGATCCGCATCTGCCGTCTGTCCGGTCTCGTCGCCACGACCCGTTGCCCGGCGATCGTCGAGTGGGTGCGACCCGGCAGTGCGCCGGCCGCGCCCTGCGATTGGCACGGGGTGAACGGCATCCGCCTGCCGCCGGAGTACGCCGAATGGGCCATGGGGCGTGTCGATGCCGAGTCGCCCGCGGGGATGGCCCGGCCGGCCGTTGCCGTTCGACGGGCGGCCCGGATCGAGCCGCCCGCGGCCGCCCGGGATACGACCGCTCTCCGGATCGTGTCGCCGCTCGAGGGGGACCGATATCGGATACCGCCGGGCGTCCCGGCCCGCTACGCCACCCTGCCGCTTCGTGCCGCGGCGACCGAGCCGGTGCGATGGTTCGTGGATGGGCGCGCCGTGAGCGGGGGCCGCTGGCAGCTGGCGCCGGGCCGGCATGTGGTACGGGCTGAGACCCGGGCCGGCGAGCGCGAGGAGGTGCGTTTCGAAGTGGTGCCGTGACACGAGCACAACAGCCCGTCGAGTTAGTTTGATATCAAACTATCTCGATGGAGCGGGGCGATGCCGAGTCACTATCCCGGCGGTGTCCGCGAAACCCTGGCGCTCACTACCTACATCCAACTGGTTCGGGCGGCCGAATCGGTCAGCGCCCGGTTGCTGCCGGGGATCGCCGCGGCCAAGTTGACCGAGAGCCGGTTCGGCGTGCTCGAGGCGCTCCACCATCTGGGCCCCATGCACCAGTGCGACCTTGCCGAGCGGATCCTCACAACGAGCGGCAACATGACTGTGGTGATCCGGAATCTCGAGCGGCGCGGGCTGGTCCGGCGCGCTCGGGCGAACGAAGACCGCCGGTTCATCCTGGTGAGCTTGACCGCGCGCGGCGAGGCTCTGATCCGGCGAACCTTTCCGAAGCACGCCGCGGCGGTCCTGGAGCAGATGACGGTGCTGAGCGATACGGAACAGCGAACGCTGGGCCGGTTGTGCCGCCGGGTCGGCCTGGGACCCGGGGCCCGGGGAACCGCGCTCTCCCGTCAATAGTTAAAGTTTCAACTATCAAGGCAGGGGCAGACCATGGGCGCCATCGGCGGCATCCATCACGTCACGGCCATCGCGGGCGACGCGCAGGACAACCTCGACTTCTATACCGGGGCGCTGGGACTTCGGCTGGTGAAGCGAAGTGTCAATCAGGACGTGACCGACACGTATCACCTGTTCTACGCCGATGCCGACGGACACCCCGGCACCGACTTGACCTTCTTTCCCTGGCCCGACCTCCCGCCCGGGCGCCCGGGTACCGGCCTTGCCAACGAGGTGTCCCTCGCGGTGCAGCCGGACACGCTTGGCTGGTGGGCGGAACGGCTCGCCAGGGCTGGCGTACGGGTGGGCGAGGTCGAGCTACGATTCCACGAGCCGACACTTCCCTTCCGCGACCCCCACGGGCTGGCGCTGACTCTGGTCGAGACCGGCGATCCCCGTGAGTTCACAGCCTGGCGTGGAAGCCCGGTGCCGGCGGCGCAGCAGGTGCGCGGAATCCACTCGGTTCGGTTGCACGAACGGCACCTGCCCACGACCACCGGGTTCCTCACCGAGGGGATGGGGTTCGCTTCGCTCGGTGAGGAGGGCGATTGGCACCGGTTTACTGCGGAGGGAGGCGGGTCGGGGCGCATCGTCGATCTCCGCGAAGGGCCTGGCGACCGCGGCGAATGGGGCGTCGGCGCGGTGCACCACGTCGCGTGGCGGGTCGCCGACGACGCGGCGCAGCTCCGGGCTCGGGCGGAGGTGATTGCCGCGGGGGCGCGGCCGACCGGGATCATCGACCGGTTCTGGTTCCGCTCGGTGTACTTCAAGGAGCCCGGCGGGGTGCTGTTCGAGTTCGCCACCGACGGGCCCGGCTTCGCGGTTGACGAACGCGCCGACGCACTCGGCGAACATCTCGTGCTGCCGCCGTGGCTCGAGCCCGAGCGCGCGCGGATCGAACGCGCGCTGCCACCGCTCAAGTTCGGGGTTTCTTCGCTGGCTGAACCGGACGGTGTGCCGCATAGGTAGTGGCGGAATTCCCATGATCGGCGAGCGACGCTGCCGATCCGTGCCATTCCCGCTGGCGAGCGCCGCGCTGGGGCCAGCGGCACCCGATGAGGATATATGTGATGGCAACCGTAGCCCTCGAGCAGGAGCGGCTCCACCTTGCCGAGCTGCTCCTTACGCAGATCCAGCGCCGTCACGGCCTGCCCGAAACCCATCAGTTCCAGCTCAACCCCATCATCGTTGATCGTTTCCTCGCGGCGTATTTGCCTGAGGCCCGTGCGGGCGAACCCGCACCGCGGGCGCTCGAGTATGCGTTCACCCCGACGCTGAAGGACGCCATCGCGCTCCTCGGCGGCGTGGTCAGCGAGACGCCCACCGGGCGAGGCGCCGCCCTCTACGTACACGACCTGGATACCGCGGTTCCCGAGGACGAAGACAGCTAGCCGCTCGGCCCACGCCGGCGGCTTCCACTCCGCGCTTGCGCCACGGGTCTGCATATTGCATAGTTATGCACTATGCCGACTCGTGGACCGCTCGCCCTCGCCTTCTCTGGCGGGCTCGACACCAGCTTCTGCGCCGCCCATCTCGCTGCCGACGGGTGGACGGTTCACACCGTCTACGTTGATACCGGCGGCTCGACCGCCGCCGAACGGGCCGCGATCGCGGCCCAGGCCCGCGCTGTGGGCGCGGCCGAACACTATGAGGTCGATGCCCGCCGCGACGTCTACGATCGCTTCGTCCGCTTCCTGATCCAGGCCAACGTTCTCCGGGGCGAGGTCTATCCCCTCAGCGTCGCCGCCGAGCGGACCCAGCAGGCGCTGTCGGTGGTGGCGGCCGCGCGGCGGGTCGGCGCCCGCGCCGTCGCGCACGGCTCGACCGGCGCCGGAAACGATCAGGTCCGCTTCGATGTCGCGCTTCGGGTCCTCGCGCCCGACCTCGAGATCATCACACCGATTCGAGAGCTGGCGCTCTCCCGCGACCAAGCGATCGCCTTCCTCACGGAGCGCGGCCTGCCCGTCCCGGCCCAGGCGGGGGCCTACTCCATCAATCGCGGGCTCTGGGGTACGACGTGGGGTGGCGGCTGGACTCACGATACCTGGGCCGGCCCGCCGGACGAGCTGCTCGAGCCACCGGCCGCCGCGCCGCCGCCGCGCGAGGTCGTGATCCGCTGGACCAGCGGGCTCCCCGCTGGCCTCGACGACGCGGCACTCGACGGGCCGGACCTGGTCGAGCGGGTCGGCGAGCTGTGCCGGAGCTACGGCATCGGCCGCGGCATCCACGTCGGCGAAACCGCGCTTGGCATCAAGGGACGCATCGGCTTCGAGGCGGGCGCTGCCCTGGTGCTGATCGCCGCGCACCGCGAGCTCGAGAAGCTGGTGTTGACCAAGTGGCAGGCGTTCTGGAAGGACCAATTGGGCCGGTTCTACGGCGACCGGTTGCACGAAGGGCAGTATTTCGACCCCGCGCTTCGCGACATCGAAGCTTTGATCGCGAGCTCGCAGCAGCGCGTCTCGGGGGATACCCGGGTTCGCTTCGCGCCCGGACGAGTGCACGTCGTCGGCACCCGAAGTCCCCACTCGATGATGGACCGCGCCGTCGCGACGTACGGCGAAGAGAATCGGCTGTGGACCGGCGACGAAGCAAAGGCGTATGCCCGCATCGCCGCGGTCCCGTCGCTGTTGGCGGCCCGGGCGGGCGGGGCCGCCGACGCCCAACCGCAATTGACCCACGGAGCCCGGCCATGGTCGTGACGACGCGAGTGAAGCTCGACCGGATCTCGTCGTCCACCCGCAACGCTCATCTCGCCAACGACGTGATCGTCGGCGACCGGATCATCGCCGCCGAGGGCTACGTGCTCGCGGTGCGGATCCTGGAGGACAAGAGCGCCTACAACACCGTCGAAGACGTGACCGGCCGCATGGTGTCCCTTCGTGCCGGAGACGTGCTGGCCGGCACGCTCGGCACCCGCCGCGCCCTCCGAGGCTATGCCGGCGTCGTGCCCCCGACCATCGCCGCCGGCGACAGCATCGAGGTGTTGAACCTGGGTGGGGTTCTCGGGCGCTGCACGTCGGTGAACCCCGACATCGGTCCGCCGTTCAGGGCGACGGTCCTCGGCGCGATCCTCAACTTCCCCGAGTTGGGTGACCGTATCGGGCGGCCGGCGCACATTCGCGATCTCGCCGTCCCTCCGGCCGATCGACTCGACAGTGCAGTGCCCGTGGTGTACGTCGCCGGCACCTGTATGAACGCGGGGAAGACGGTGGCTGCGACCGAGCTGGTTCGGGGGCTCGCGCGGTCGGGTCTCCGGGTCGCGGCCGCCAAGCTCACCGGGGTGTCGCTGATGCGGGACGCGCTCTCGATGCAGGACGCCGGCGCCGTCGCCGCGCTCACCTTCAACGACGTCGGCATCGCCTCGACCCATGCGGGGGTCACCGTCGCGACCGCGAAGGGGATCTTCAACCGGCTGGCGCAGTCCAACCCGGACGTGATCGTCGCCGAGCTGGGCGATGGCATCCTGGGCGAGTACGGAGTGCAGGACATTCTCCACGACGAGGAGCTGATGCGGGTGGGCGCCGCGTACGTCATGGCCGCGCCCGATCCGGTCGCGTGCTGGGGTGCCGCCGAGCTCATGCGGCGGGAGTATCGCCTGCCGATCACCGCGATCACCGGCCCGGCCACCGACAACGAGGTCGGTATCACCTATGTGCAGGCCGAGCTCGGCCTCGCGGCCCACAACGCACGGCGGGATGCGGAGGGGTTGGTCGCGGTGGTGACAGAGGCGCTGGGCGAATGGGCGAGAACGTTCTCGCCCATTCTCGTCGAGCAATGAAGGCCGCCGTGATCGGCGCCGCCGGTTACGCCGGCGGCGAGCTTCTGCGGCTGCTCATCGGCCACCCCGATGTCGCCGAGTGGGTCGCGACCAGCCG
>DASSUE010000278.1:0-2114 GCA_035707305.1 Gemmatimonadales bacterium | reverse complement strand
GCACCTCGCCGGCCGCGGCGGTGCCGATCGACGAAAAGATACCGGCGCCGATCACGGCGCCGATCGACAGCATGACGAGGTCGCCCACGCCCAGCGCGCGCTTGAGCCCGCGCGACGGATCGCCGTCGGCGAGGAGGTCGGCGATCGGCTTCCGCTTGAAGAGACCGGTCATGGACGGTTAGAAAGAAACGGTAATGGTCGTCGACCCTGCGATGGGCGCGCCGGCTGGCGAACGCGCGGGCCGGAACCGGTAGTTCCGCATGGTTTCGTCGAACTTCCGCGCGAAGCCGCCGTTGGTGATCGGAGGAACGACGCGCACGTCCTCGACGCGGCCGTCCGATGCGACGAAAAACGTGACTTCGATCCGCCGGCCCCGCAGCTCTTTCGGAAAGTCGGACGGCGGGATCACGAGCTGACGTGGTTCCGGCGGCTGTCCGCGACCCTCGCCGTGGCCCGGACCCGCGCCGGCTCCGGTGCCCTGGCCGATGCCCCCGCCGGTGCCGCCACCGGTGCCGGGACCGGCACCGGGACCACCACCGCCCGGAGGACCACCCACGCCCGAATCCGGGGTCGCGGCGGCAAGGGTCGGCTCGGTGTCCGGCGATTCGACCGGCGGCACGGCGGCCGGCGGCGGCGTCACGACGGGCGGCACGACGACCGGCGGCGCCACTACCGGCCGCTGGGGCGGAGGCGGCCGCACCGGAGGGGAAGCCGCCTCGGAGGGAGCGGTAATATACGCCTCGCGGGAACCCCCGCCACCGCCGCCAACCGAGGGAAGCGTGATCGCGATCGGCCCTTCAACGGGCGTGCGGTTCCAGTCGCGCCGCACGCTCGACGCGACCAGCGCGATCAACAGCGCATGGACCGCGAGCGAGAGCGGAAGGGCCCACGCACGCCGCCGTGACGGGGGCGGCAATCGCAGCCGGAGCCGGGGCCGGGTCGAGGGGTCGGGGTGCATCCGCGGAGGAGACGTCATGACTGCGAAAAACTAAACCGGCGGCCCGGTGAGGCCGCCGGTTCCCGAGCGGCCGCCGAGCGGCCGCGCGGGCGCTACTTCGCTTCCTTCGGCGTGAACCCGATGATCTGCACCCCCGCGCCGCGGGCGACGTCCATCGCTTCGATGACGTCCTGATAGATGCGGTTGGGGCCAGCCTTGATGAAGAGCAGCTTGGCCGGACGGTTGTCGAACACCGCGTGGATCTGCTGGTCGAGTTGCTGCTTCGGCACCGGTTGCGAGTTGATCGCGTAGCTGCCGTCGTCCCGCAGTTCGAGCACGATCTGGTTGCTCGCCGACGTGCTCGCCGTCGTGGAGTTCGGTGGTGGGATCTGCACGTCCAGCGCCTTCCGGGACAGCGGCTGCGTGATCATAAAGATGATCAGCAGCACGAGCAGCACGTCGATCATCGGTGTGACGTTGATGTCCGACTGCACCTGCCCCGCGGTCGCTCCAGCGGTCATGGCCATGTTACTTCTTCTCCTTCTCGGCCTGGAAGAGCCCGCTTTGGGTGGGCTCGGTGATGGCGGAGAGCACCCGGGCACCCGACTGCCGCGCCATCTCGACCGCTTCTTGGATCTTGGAGTACTTGAGCTTGTTGTCCGCCTTGAAGTACAGGATCTTGTCCTCGGTCCGGCTCGCGAAGAGCGAGCGGAGCTGATCCTCGACGGACGCCTGTGGAATGGAGCGGCCGTTGAGGAAGTAGTTCCCGCCGGCGTCGATCCCCAGCATCACCTCGTTGTCGCCCTCGGGGCGCGCGTCCAGGTTGGCGCCCTTGGGCAACGTCGCCTTGAAGCCGGCTGCGATCAGCGGGGTCACGATCATGAAGATGATCAGGAGCACCAGCATGACGTCGATCATCGGCGTCACGTTGATGTCCGCCTTGACCGCGGACTGGCCGGCGACATCGCTAGCCGTGGATATGGCCACTGCCGCTCACCGCCTTCTGGGCCTGGAATTCCTTGGTGAAGATCGAGCGGCCGAACTCGCTGCCCACGCTCTTGATGAGGTAGTCGATCAGCTCCTTCGACGTGTACGTCATCTCGACCGTCAAGTTCTCGATCTTGGTGGTGAAGTAGTTGTACGCCCACACCGCGGGGATCGCGACCAGGAGACCGAA
>DASSUE010000277.1:0-15200 GCA_035707305.1 Gemmatimonadales bacterium | reverse complement strand
TGGAGCGCCGACCTTCCGGCGGTAGCGGGCGAGCGGACCTTGCTCGTGCGCGCCGGCGGCGACGTGCGTGCCCGCGACCTGGGAGCCCCGAAATTTCCGGTCACGGGCGAAGTGGACGGCGGTGCCGACGACGTCTGGCTGCCGCTGGCGTGGCTCCCTGCGGGTGAAGACCGTGAGGAGCAGGCAGCCGATTCTGCCGCGGCCGACTCGGCCGCGGGCGGCGCGACCGTCTTTCTCCAGGTGAGCAGCTCGCGGAATCCCGAGTGGGCCCAGGAGCTCACCGCGAAGCTCAAGAGCGCGGGGCTTCCCGCTTCGGTGCTCCCGCCCAAGCGCGGCGAGGAGGCCTACCGAGTCGTGATCGGACCGTACGCCACCCGCGAACAGGCCGAGGCCACCGGCCGCACACTGGGCATGCCGTCGTTCGTCATCTCGACCGAGGAGCAGCAATGAAGCTGACCAGGCTGGAGCTCTCCGGGTTCAAGTCGTTCGCCGATACCGTCTCGCTCACCTTCGAGGAGGGCGTAACGGCGGTGGTCGGTCCCAACGGATGCGGCAAGTCGAACGTGTCCGATGCCGTGCGGTGGGTGCTGGGCGAACAGTCCGCCCGGCTTCTCCGGGGCGGCAAGATGGAGGACGTGATCTTCCAGGGTTCGGCGAACCGGCGCCCGGTGAACGTGACGGAGGTGGCTCTGTACCTGGACAACAGCGACGGTGACCTGCCCATCGCGTATCGGGAGGTCGTGATCGCCCGGCGTCTCTCCCGCTCCGGCCAGAGCGACTACCTGCTGAACGGCTCGCCGGTCCGTCTGCGCGACATTCAGGATCTGCTGCGTGGGACGGGACTCGGCAGCGATGCCGGTGTGGTGATCGAGACCGACATGATCAAGGCCCTTCTGTCGGACCGGGCCGACGAGCGGCGGTCGCTGTTCGAGGAGGCGGCCGGCATCGGGCTCTACCGCGACCGCAAGCACTCCACCGAGCGGCGCCTCGAGGAAACCGCGGCGGACCTCCAGCGAGTCGACGACCTGATCGCCGAGGTGCAGTCGCAGATTCGGAGCCTCGCCCGCCAGAAGGGCAAGGCCGAGCGTCACGCCAAGCTGATGGAGGAGAAGTACTCGGTTCAACTCACCCTCGCCCGCCGGCATCTGGACCGACTGACCGAAGAGTCCGCCGGCATGGACGCGCGGTTCCGCGAGCTGCAGGAGCTTCTCCCCGTCGAGCGCGAGCGGTTGCAAGTCGCTGACGCCAGGCGCGACGAGGCGGCCCGTGCGCGGGCGGCAGCGGAACAGCAGCGGAGTGAGATCGCTCGCCGTTTGGCCGAAGTACGGGTCGAGTTGGGTCGGCTCGACGGGGATATGGCGCTGGCCGCGGAACGGATCACGAACGCGCGGGCCCGCCAGAGTCGGGCCCGAGAGGAACGGGCGCAAATGGAGCGCCGGGCCGGCGAGGCGTCGGCGGAGCGCGATACGGCCGCGGGCGAACGAACCACTGCAACCGATGAGCACGCCCGAATTCTGGCGGAGGTGGCCGCACGGGCGAACGAGGAAGACGCCGCCCGCCAGCGATTGCTCGACCGGCGCGGGTTCGTCCGGCACCTCGAGGAGGAGCTTCAGGCGAAGGCACAGCTGCTCCGGTCGCTCGAGGGTGAGCGCACGGCGCTGGACGGCGAGCTCGCTTCGTTGCGGGAACGAGCCGGCCAGGCAGACGCGCACCGCGCCGGGCTCGACGCCGAGGTGCGCAACGCCGAGCGCCGCCGCGACGGCGCCATTGAGCAAGCCGCCTTCCGCGGCCACGAGGCCGCTCGCGCAACCGCCGACGCCGAGCTCGCCCGTCACCTCGTGGCGGAGGCCCGTGAGCGTGAGGCGACACTCCGCGCGGAGCGGCGGCAGTCGGAGGAATCGCTGGCTCAGATCACCGCGAGGCGTGAGGCGCTCGAGGAGCTCGAGCGCGAGCGAGTGGGACTGGCACCGGCCGCCGCGGCGCTGCTCGACGCGCGAGAGCGATTCGAGGGTGGGGTGCTGGGGCCGCTGAGCGACTTCGTGACCGCCAGCCGTGAGCACGCCGAGCTCGCAGAGCGGCTGTTGGGCGAGTGGACCCATGCCGTGCTGGTCAAGGACGCCGGCACGGTGGACGCCGTGCGCGCGTGGCACGCCGAAGCGCAGCCCGGCGCGTTGGTGCTCCTGCCGGTGGATCCCGGCCCCACCATACAGGCGGGCGACGCGCCGGTGGACGGTCGGTTTCACGCTGAAGGCGCCGCCGCGGCCTGGGTCCGCGCCGCGCTCGCGGGATCGCAGGTACTCGACGGGGCGGGGCACGTCCTGCGCCGCGCCAGCGGCGCCATCTTCCTCGGCGGAGCGGCGGCCCCGTCGGGGCCGCTCCGTCGCCGCGCAGAGTTGTCCACGCTTGCCACCGAGGCGGAGCACGCAAGCCTGGCGCTCGGTGCCGCGCAGGCAGCATTGAGCGAGGCGCTCAGCCGTCTGGCCAGCCGGGAACAGGCGCTCGCGGCGGCGCAGGCCGACGCGGATCGAGCTCGGGAGGCCGAGCGGTTGGCGATCGCGGCGCGCGAGGACGCGGTCCGGTTTGTGACCAATCTTGGCCGTGAGCTGTCCGATGCTCACGCGCAGCTCGCGCGGCTCAGGGAACGACTCGAGCGCTCTGAACAGCGGCTCGTGGAGGTAAATGCGGCGCTGGTCGAAGGTGAGGTCGGGCGTGCCCGTCTGGAAGAACAGCTGGGCGCCGCGCGCGCGGACCTGGCGGAGCTGGAAGCGGCCCAGGAGCTGGTCCGCGAACAGCGCGCGCATTGGCAGGTGCGTGAGGCCCACGTGTCTGCGGCGCTGCGGGGCGCCGGCGAGCGTTTGGAGCGCGCGGTCGCGACGGAGCAGATGGCGGTGGAGGCAGCGCAGTCGCTCACTCGAGAGATGGCCCAGCTCGAAACCGATCTCACCGTCCTGGACCAGCATCAGGCCCAGTGGACGGAGCTGCGGGCCGAACGAAGCGTCGCCCTTCTCGAGCTGGAGGCCGCCGATGCCGATGCGGAGCAGGCGCTGCGCGCCGCAGACCAGGCCCTCCACCTGGTCGAGCGGGACGTGATCGACGTACGGGCCCTGCTCGATGCGCACAGCGACGAGAGCCATCGGCTGCAGCTACAGCTCACTGAGGCCTCGGCCCAGCGGCGGAGCATCGTGGAGCGGGTGGAGACCGAATGGCGCAAGCCATTCGACGTGTTGCTGGACGACGCGATGGAGCTCGCGCTCGACCTCGAGACGCTCGAGTCGGAGGCCGCTCGAATCACCCAGGCGCTCGACGCCATCGGCCCCGTGAATCCCCTCGCCGTCGAGGAGCATGGCGAAGAAGTCAAACGATTCGAGTTTCTCACCGTCCAGCGCGACGACCTGGTTGGGGCCCGGCAGGCCCTGATCCAGGCCATCCGGGAGATCGATGGGACCGCGCGCCAGATGTTCGTCGAGACGTTCGAAGCGGTGAAGACCAACTTCCACAAGGTCTTCCTGACGCTGTTCGGCGGCGGCGAATGCGACCTCCGGCTGTCGAATCCGGATGATCCCCTCGAATCCGAGATCGAGATTCTCGCTGCGCCTCGCGGGAAGCGGATCCAGCATGTGCGCCTGCTGTCGCAGGGCGAGCGTACCCTCGTCGCCACGTCCCTGCTCTTCGGCCTCTATCTTACGAAGCCGAGTCCGTTCTGTTTGATGGACGAGGTGGACGCGCCGTTGGACGATTCCAACGTGGGCCGCTTCACCCGCCTCCTCGAGGAATTCAAGGCCACCACGCAGTTCATCGTCATCACCCACAACCCGAGAACCATGCAAGCGGCGGACGCCGTGTTCGGCGTCACCATGCAGGAACCGGGAGTGTCCACGATCGTCGGCGTTCGGCTTGGCGAGCTCGCTCATGCCTAGTGCCACGCGGGATGGCACGTCGCATGCAAGCGCGGAGTCATCATGCTCGTCGTGATGCATCCGCAGGCCACCGAGGCCGAGATTCGGCAGGTGACCGCCGCCATCGAGGAGATGGGGTACGAAGCCCGGGTCATGCCCGGACGGCAGCGCACGACGGTCGGCGTGGTGGGAAACGACGGCCGGGTGGACCCGTCCAGGCTCGCCGGGCTGGCGGGCGTCCAGGAGTGCATTCCCGTCACCCGGCCGTACAAGCAGGTCTCGCGCGAATGGCGGGCGCAATCCACCGTGGTCCAGTTGCCCGGCGGTGTGTCGATCGGCGGGGACGACGTCGTGGTCATGGCGGGCCCCTGCTCGGTCGAAAGCGAACGCCAGATCTTGGAAGCCGCGCAGGCGGTCCGCGACGCGGGAGCGGCGGTTCTGCGCGGGGGCGCGTTCAAGCCGCGGAGCTCGCCCTATTCGTTCCAGGGGCTGGGGCGGCAGGGTCTCGCCCTCCTCGCGAAGGCACGGGACGAAACCGGCCTCCTGATCGTCACCGAGGCGATGGATCCCGATGGCCTCGACGCGGTGGTGGACGTGGCGGACATCGTTCAGCTCGGCGCGCGCAACATGCAGAACTATTCGTTGCTCAAGCGCGCGGGGCGCTGCGGAAAGCCGGTGCTGCTCAAGCGGGGACTGGCCGCCACCATCCAGGAACTGCTCCTGTCCGCCGAGTACATCCTGGCCGAGGGCAATCCGGACGTGATCCTGTGCGAACGGGGGGTCCGCACCTTCGATCCGGCCACCCGCAACTTGTTCGACCTCGCGGCCGTCCCCGTCGTTCACGGCCTGTCACACCTACCGATCGTCGCCGACCCGAGTCACGGCACCGGCCATCGCGACATGGTGACACCCATGGCCCGCGCCGCGGTGGCCGCCGGGGCGGACGGGTTGCTCATCGAGGTACACCCGACCCCTGATCGGGCGCTCTCCGACGGCGCGCAGAGCCTCTATCCCGCACAGTTTTCCCAGCTCATGCGCGAGGCCCGCGTGATCGCCGAGGCCATCGGCCGAAGGATGGCCGAGCCGGTCGGGACGGGTGGATGGGCGGATGGCCGGATGGGCGGATGATGCGCAGATTTCGTCCGTTGCTCTCCCTGTTGATCGCGGCCCTGCCGTCCATCAGCCCCTCGAGCCATCTGCCCATCGCCGGGGCCCAGCAGGACGCGCGCGGCCTGGTCTCGCGAGCCTCGGCGGCCTACCGCGGGCTCCAGTCGCTCCGCGCCGACTTCGATCAGCTGATCCAGAATCCGATGATCGGCGACCAGGCCAGCAAAGGCGTGCTCATTCAGTCGGGACCGGCGAAGCTCGCCATGCGGTTTAGCGATCCCGACGGCGAGGCCATCGTCATCGACGGCCAGTACGTGTGGGTGTACACGCCAAGCACCACACCGGGTCAGGTGCTCCGCATGCCCCTTCCGAGCGGTGGACCGGTGTATGGCTACAACCTCATCGCCTGGCTGCTCGACAAGCCGCACGAACGGTATCAGTCCGCCTTCGTCCGTGCCGACCAGGTGGATCAGCGGGCGGTGAATGTGGTCGAGATGGTGCCGACTGTGCCCGACATGCCGTTCAGCCGGGCCGTGGTCTGGCTGGACCGTAGCGACGGCTTACCGCGGCGGATCGAGATCGAGGAGACTTCCGGACAGCAGCGGACTCTCACACTCCGGAACCTGCGGGCCAACGTCCCCATCCGGGACGACACCTTCCGGTTTCGGGTTCCGTCGGGAGTGAAGGTGATCGAACAAAGCTGACCGATCCCGCTGGGCGCCGTGGCCCCATGGCGCTAGGGAAACGGCCGATCGATCGCGGGACTCTGCTGGGTGAAGAACGCCGCTCCGTTCTCCGTGATGTGCAGACAGTCCTCCAACCGGATTCCGAACTCGCCGTAGATCACGATCGTGGGCTCGTCGCTGAAACACATGCCGGGCTCGAGCACGGTCTCGTCCCCGCGCACGAAGTTCGGCGCTTCGTGCACGTCGAGCCCGATGCCGTGGCCGGTGCGGTGCGGGGTCCCGGGCACCTTGTAGTCCGGGCCAAAGCCGGCGTCGGTGATGACCTTGCGAGCCGCCGCGTCTACCGAGGCGCAGGTGGCCCCAACTCTGGCGGCCCGAAACGCGGCATCCTGCGCCCGCCGCTCGAGCGCCCAGATCTCCGCCTGACGGCGGGTGGGCTTACCGAATACGGTGGTGCGGGTCACGTCGGCCTGGTAGTGCTCCACCGCGCACCCCGCGTCGAGCAGCACGACGTCGCGGCGCCGGAGCTGCTGCGGCTGCACGCTGCCGTGGGGAAAGGCGGAATACTGCCCGAAGCCGGCCAGGGCCCACGGATCCGAGCCGCCCAGCCGCTCGAGTGCAGCGCGCATGCGCCGCTCCAGCTCACGCTGCGTCATCCCCTCCGCCACGGTGGGCAGCACCGCGCGGAACGCAGCCGTGGTAACGTCGTTGGCGCGCTGGAGCAGCGCCAGCTCGCTCGCGGCCTTGATGCGTCGGCACCCGGTCGTGATGGCATCCGCCGGAACACACTCGGCGCCGGGCGCTTCGCGCCGGATGCCATCGGCGATGAAGAACCGCAGCCTTTCCTCGATGCCGACCTTCGCATTGGCCGCTCCCCGATCGCGCAGGATCCCTGCCACGACCCGGTAGGGTGACTCGTCTTCCTGCCACACCCGTACGTCGTCGCTCAGACGGATCAGCTCACGTGCCCTGGCCTCCTCGAATCCCGGGGTGACGAACGCGAGCTCGCCGCGGGCGGGAATGAGGGCGAGAAACGGTCGCTCGGAGAGCCCCCAGGGTACCCCGGTGAAGTAGTGCATGGCGGACCCCGGCTCCAGCACCACGGCCGCGATACCCTGCTCCGTCATAAGCTGGCGCGCGCGCTCGATGCGGGCCCGTCGCTCCGCGCCGTCGATCGGCGCGACGACCCCCGGCAGCGGCTTCAAGTCGCGGATGCTGGATGGCAGCGCACACGGGTCCAGCTCGTCGGGCCCGGCCGACTCGGCGGTGGCGGCGACCAGCGCGCTGGCCCCGGCAGAGGCGGCGAGTGCCTTGGCAAAGCGACGCCGGTTCATAGTGGTCCCGATACTGCACCGCTCAGAAGCCGACGGCAAGTCGCACGCACCGCGACGACGAGCCGGCCGGCGGGGGGCACGTCGTCCCGATCGAGATCCAGCGACAGCGTCGGGCCGCGCGCCGCCGGCACGCCGGCGAGCGCGTCGAGCTCACGCACCTGGAGCTCCACCCGTGGCCGCCACCACCAGCCCAGCCGCCGAATCGATCGAACGGCGGTGAGCGGCACGGCCCGGCGCCCGGCGGGAAACGGCTCCGAGCGTACATCGGTCGCGAACCCCTCGACCTCGCTGACCGTCGTGGTACCGGACCATTCGAGCACCAGCGCATCCTGCTCGATCCGAGCGATGCCGCGGACATCGTGCTCCCGGGACGTCACCGACCGCATTCCGCCGGTGCGGGTCGTGGCGGGGACGCGGAGCCGAAACGGGACAGCGGGCAGCGAGGCGTCGGCGGCATCCGGCAAGCCGGGACTAGGCATATGCATCAGCATCTAAGTATCTTATAAACTAAGATAAACAAGCGTACCCTCAGCGATGTCGCCGGTCAAGCCCAGCCGCCGCCAGCAGCGCCTTCGAGCCGCATTGGCCGATGCCGTGCGCCGGCACAGCACCGCCACCGTCCTGTTCCACGCCGCGATCGCCGAGCGGCTGGGACTCAACCCGACCGACCACAAGGCCGCGGACTTGATCATCCAGCGAGGGCCGCTCAGCGCCGGTGAGCTCGCCACCCTCACCGGACTCACGACCGGCGCGGTCACCGGCATCATCGACCGACTGGAGGCTGCGGGCTGGGTCCGCCGTGCGCGCGACCCCGCCGACCGGCGGCGCGTGATCGTCACGCTGGCGCTGACCGGCGAGCCGATGCGACGGGTAGCCGCCGTGTTCGAGCCGGCCGCCCGGGCGCTGGCCCACGCCCTGGACGGATACAGCGAGGCCGAACTGGCGACCCTCCTGGATTTCGTGGAGCGTAGTCGGGCGCTGGTCGAACAAGAGGCGCTGCGGCTTCGCGGCGGGCGGGCGCGGCCCTAGCTCGGGGGGGACTGCAGCAGACGTTCCAACGCGTCCGCCGAGTCCGGCTCGAGGCCCGCCTCGCGCGCCAGCGCCAGCGTTTCCAAGCCGAGCAGACGATACAGCGTGCGCTCGTCCCCCGCGAGCGCCGATAGGTGCCGCCGCACCGTCTCGAGGTCGCCCCGCGCGATGGGGCCGGTCAGCGCTACGGCAGGCGATGACGACTGCAGATTCTCCGCCGTGCCTGCGAGGAGCGGATGGTAGATTCGGTCGGCCGTGTCGGCCGGAACGCCAGCCGTCTGCGCCAGCCGCGCCGCCACGGCCGCAAGAGCCACCGTGTAGTTGGAAACGAACACCGCGGCGGCGTGGTACAGCGGCTTTGAATCCGCGCTCAGCCGTACGGCCCTCATACCCAGCCACCCGGCGAGCCGCTCTCCCGCCTCCAGCGCCCCCGGATCACCTTCCAGCCCCGCCCACGCACCCTTGAGCCGGGCCGCAGCCGTCGTGGCGTCGGCGACGGTTTGCAGGGGATGAAACGATCCGAGCGCGGCGCCGGTGGGCGTCAGCGCCGCGAGTGCGCTGCGATCGAGCACACCGGAGAGGTGCAGGACGGCATGATTCGGCCCAACCGCGTCCCCCGCGCGGAGCGCTTCGGCCGCGTCCGCGATCGCACCATCCGGAGTCGCGACGAGCACGATGTGCGCGCCGCGGGTGGCTTCGTGCCACGTACCCGGATACAGCACGAGCGGCGGTACGACCTGACTCGCGCCCCGCCCGAACAGCCTGACGTGGTGGCCCGTGGCACCCAACGCAATCGCGATCCCCTGCCCCATCCGACCGGGGCCGAGGATCGCGATTGGCGGCGCGGCGTTCAGTTGCTGCGCGACGTCGGCCCGGCGCTGCTCATCGCCACCCCCATCAGCTCGCGCGGCGTCTGAGCCTTGCGGAGGAGGCCGAAGGCGGTCTGCAGCTGCTCGTCATCCAGCGACCGGCGCCGGAACTCGGCCTGCCTGCCGAACACGTAGCGGGCCACCTCGTAGCCAAGCTGCTCCTCGACCAGCGCCCGCGCCCCTTCGAACACCGGGGGGGAGACGTCCACGCCCTTCGCACGCAGGCGCTGATAGATCTCCTGCCGCATCTCCGGGGTGATTCTGAACACCTCGCCGTTCACGGCCTTGGTCCGCTTGAGCTCGAGCGCGTACGCGGTGATTGCGTCGCGATACGCCGGAACGTGGGAGCCGAGCGCTCGGCCGAACTCGCGTTCGCCAGTGGTGAGCGTGTCGGGGCGAACCACCAAGTCGGGCACGATGCCGCCGCCGCCCCGAACAATGCGACCACCGTCGGTGTGGAACACCGGCCGCTCACGCAGGGCGGAATCCGAGGAGGCCGGGTCAGGAGCGCTGTCGAGAGCCGCCTGGGCGATTTCGAACTGCTCCTCCTCGCTCTTCGCTTCGCGCTGGATGGTGCGGCCGCTGGGGGTGAACCACCGCGCCGTCGTCAGCTTGAGCGCCACGCCCTCACCCAACGGGAAGAGAGTCTGCACCAACCCCTTGCCGAAGGTAGGTGAGCCCACCACGACCGCGCGATCGTGGTCCTGGAGCGCACCCGCGATGATCTCCGCCGCGCTCGCCGTGCCCTCGTTCACCAGTATCACGATCGGGAGATCCGGCCAGAGCTGCTTGTACTCGTCGAGGAACGTCTTGCTGGCTCCCCGCGCCCGTCCCCGCGTGGCAACGATCTCTTGCCCCCGGTCCAGGAACAGCTCGGTGACCTTGACGCCCTGGTCGAGCAGTCCACCGGGATTGAGCCGGAGGTCGAGCACCAACGACTTCATGCCCTTGCTCCGGAGCGACGTGATTTCGTCCCGCAGCTCATTGGCGGACGTTTCGCTCACGGGGTTGAGCGAGATGTAACCCACGCCGCCGTCGAACAGCGTGCCGGGGGGAACCGACCGGATATGAATCGTGGCCCGGGTGAGCTCGTACCGGATCGGCTCGGCGATGCCGGCGCGCCGGATCCGGATCACGATCTTGGAGCCCGCGTCGCCCCGCAGCGCCTTCACGGCCTGATCGTTCTTCCAGCCCTCGGTGGGCTTGCCGTCCACCTCGATGATCTGATCGCCGGTCTGCACGCCGGCCCGCTCCGCCGGCGACTCGGGCAACGGCGCGACGACGGTGATCCATCCGTCGCGGACGTCGATCTGGATGCCGAGCCCCGCGTAATTGCCGGACGTCTGCTCGGTAAGCTGCTTATAGTCGTCGCCGGTGAGCAGCACGGAGTACGGATCCTTCAGCTGCTCCAGCATCCCGTTGGTGGCCTTGTTGTAGAGGTCGGTCTCGGGCAGGGAGTCGACGTAATAGGTGTGCACGTGGGAGAGCACGTCGTCGAAGAGTCGGGCCTGCTGGTACACATTGCCGCCCACCGCCACCCCGCGCTGGAGCAGCCACCCGCCGCTGAAGAACGAGATGACCGCCACCATCGCCACCAGACTCCAACGCTGCTTCATACTGCCTCCGGATTCCCGGCCGTAGCCCCAAAACGTTCCGGCGCCGCCGCTGCGACCGCGGCCCACGCCGCGTCCAGCAGTTGGTCGGGCGACGCCCGTCCATCGAAATGTCGCACCCCTTCGCCCGCGGCCGCTAGATACTCGGCGGCAACCCGCCGGTGGAACGCGAGGTCGGCTCGCTCGAGTCGATCACCCAACTTGCCCGAGGTCTGTTGGCGGGCCAGCCCCAGCTCCGCGGGTATGTCGAGCACCAGCGTCAAGTGTGGCCGAAGTCCCCCAGTCGCCACCTCGTTCACCAGTGCAACAGTCTGCCGATCCACCCCGCGCCCAGCGCCCTGGTAGGCGTGAGTGGAGAGTTCATACCGATCCGAGATCACCACCCGCCCGGCGGCGAGGGCTGGCCGAATGACCTCCTGCACAAGGTGGGCCCGCGCGGCGCAGATGTACAGAAGCTCGGTGTGGGGCTCGAAATGGACCGCCGGATCGAGGAAGGCTTCCCGGATCCGCTCGGCCGCCGGGGTGCCCCCCGGCTGGCGGACCAGCACCGGCTCGATGCCTGCCTCTCGCATCCGCCCCGCCAGCGCTCCGGCGAGGGTGGTCTTGCCGGCTCCGTCCGGGCCCTCGACCGCGATGAAAAACCCTGCGGTCACGACAGCGTGATGATGCTGCTGGTCGCGCCCTTTTCCATCCCTTCGCCGATCTGCTGATTCACCTTGTTCATCAACTTCTCGAAGTTGGCGCGCGCCACCACGTAGGCCTGGCCCGACCCGCTGGTCTCGAGCTCGCGCACGGCGGTCTCGTAGGCCTCGGCGGTGGGCTGGTCAGGCATCTGCCCTTGTGCGATGAGCTGGTCCACCTGACGCGCGAGTCGCTGGATCTGATCGAGCTTGGCGACGGTATCGCGATCTTCGCGCAGGTTTGTTTCCGCCCGCCGAAGCGCCTGGTACTCCGGCGTCTGGCCGATCATACGGCCCAGCTCCTGCGCCTTGTCCCAGATCACGGTTGCTCGCTCCTTAACGCGAGCAGGTAGCGCTCGCGCCCGAAAAGGTCCTGGATCACCTGGATGTTCCGCCACCCGGAGTCGGCCGCCAGCCGCGCGACCTGAGGCGCACGCCTGCAGTCGAGTTCGAGTGCGATCAACCCACCCGGACACACCGCATGACGTCCTTCGTCCAGCAGCCGTCGAGTGTGCCACAGCCCGTCGGGACCGGACACCAACGCCGCCGACGGCTCCCACTGCGATACCGAAGGGTCCGCCTCGCTCCACTCGCCGTCTGTGAGGTACGGCGGGTTCGACACCAGGACGTCCAGCGAGGCCGCCGCGAACGACCCGGTCAGATCGCCGTGGACCAGCTCCACCGAGCAGGCGCCGCTCCGCCGCCGGTTCTCGGCACAGAGGGACAGCGCCGAGCGGCAGGAATCGACCGCGACGACCAGATCGAACCTGCCCTCGGTCGCCAGGCTGAGCGCGATGCAGCCAGTGCCGGTGCCCACGTCGGCAGCGCGCCCCGTCGAACGTGCCCGAAGTACGATCTCGACCAGTTGTTCGGTCTCGGGCCGCGGAATGAGCGCCCGGGCATCGGTCGCGAGAACCAGATGCCGAAATCCGGCCTGACCCGTAACATACGCCAGGGGCTCCCCTGCCGCCCGCCGCGCCACACCGCGCTGGAATTCATGCGCGGCGACGTCGCCCAGCTCTCGCCACAGCCGAAGCGCCTCGCGACGAGGTTCCGGTATCCCCGCGGCGACGAGCGTGGCGGTGGCGGTGGCGATCGCCGCGGCCCGCTCAGTCACGCTCGCGCTCCTCGCGGCTCGCCATCCGGGCAGCCTGCACCAGCGGGTCGATCTCGCCGTCGAGCACGTCGCTCAGGTTGTAGACCGAAAGCTGGAGCCGATGGTCGGTGACCCGGCTCTGCGGGAAGTTGTAGGTCCGAATCTTCGCCGAGCGGTCTCCGGTGCCGACCATCGTCCGGCGCTCCTTGGCCCGGGCCGCCTCCTGCTCCGAGATGAGCCGGTCGAGCAGCCGCGCCCGGAGGACCTCGAGCGCTTTGAGCTTGTTCTGAAGCTGGGACTTCTGGTCCTGCTGCTGCACCACGATGCCGGTCGGCAGGTGGGTGATCCTCACCGCGCTATCAGTCGTGTTCACGCTCTGCCCCCCCGGACCGCTCGACCGGAAGACATCGATCTTGAGCTCGTGCGGCTCCAGCTTGATGTCGATTTCCTCCGCCTCCGGAAGCACCGCCACCGTCGCGGCGGAGGTGTGGATCCGGCCCTGCGTCTCGGTGGCGGGAACCCGCTGCACTCGATGCACGCCTGACTCGAACCGAAGGAGCCCGTATGCATCCGAGCCGCGAACCGCGAAGATGGCCTCGCGCACACCCCCTTGATTCCCCTCGCTCACGCTGATCGGCTCGACGCCTAGGCCGTGACGCTCGGCAAAGCGGGTGTACATCCGATACAGATCACCGGCGAACAGCCCCGCCTCGTCGCCTCCGGTTCCTGCTCGAATCTCCACGATCGCATCGCGATCGTCGTGGGGGTCGCGCGGCACGAGCAGATCGTGAAGCTCGGCCAGCAGCGCGTCCACTTCCGGAGTGAGCCGGGTCACGTCGGCGCGCGCCAACGCAACAAGCTCGGGATCGGCATCTTTCGCCAGGTCCCGAGCTTGCTCGAGCTCGTTCTGGAGCCGCTCCAAGCGCTCCGCTGCTTTGACCACCGGTCCAAGCCGAGTGTGCTCGCGTCCCAGCGCCTTGAGCTGGGTCGGATTTCGTGCAACTGCGGGGTCGGCCAGCGCCCGGGCGACCTCCTCCGCCCGGGCGAGCGCCTGGCGGAGTCGGACTTCCATGGGTCAGCTCTGGGCGGCCGTGGTCGCGCTGTCGCTCTGGTACTTGCGGCGGAACCGGTCCACCCGGCCGGCCGTGTCCACCAGGCGCTGCTTGCCGGTGAAGTACGGATGACACTGGCTGCACACCTCGACGTGGATGGACGTCGAGGTCGAGCGGGTTTCGAACGAGTTCCCGCAGGCGCAGACCGCGGTGATCTTGCGGTACGGCGGGTGGAGATTGGCCTTCACTAGGAAGCTCCTTGATGTTCACGCCCGCCGGTGTGGCATGGGCGCCTAAAGCCTTTGAATGTACCACGATCGGCCACTCGGCTGCAAGCGGCGACATCCTCGACCGGCGACAAAGAACGTGATCCACGCCCTTGTCCGGTCGGCCCGTTGCTCACTATTCGTAGGTGCGATTTCGACAGGGCCCGGACTCCCCGGGCCCTCGACCCCTGACGCGTGAGGGCCACGTGCCGGTTGCCGCCATAGATGTGCTGCGCAAAGTCCCGCTGTTCCAGGGTTTGGCCGAAGGCGATCTGCAGTCGTTCGCCGATCTCGCTCGCGAGCGGAGCTACCCCAAGGGCAGCGTGATCGTGTTCGAGGACGATCCCGGCGATGCGCTCTACCTCGTAGCCGCCGGGCAGGTGAAGGTGGTGCTCATTGCGGAGGACGGCCGTGAGGTCATTCTGTCCGTGTTGGGCGAGGGCAGCTTTTTCGGGGAGATGGCGGTCATCGATGAGGAGCCGCGCTCGGCCCACGTCATCGCCATGGAAGATTCCAACCTGCTGGTCATCCGGCGGGAGGATTTCCATGCCCGCCTGCGTCAGATGCCCGAGGTCGCGATCGCGCTCCTCAAGGAGATTTCACGTCGGCTGCGGCGTGCCGACGAGAAGATCGGCAGCCTGGTGCTGCTCGACGTCAACGGACGGGTCGCCCATCTGTTGCTTCGCATGGCAGACGAAGAGCGGAGCGATCGCATCACCCGCAAACTCACGCATCACACCATCGCCCAGATGATCGGCTCCAGCCGCGAAACGGTATCCCGGACCATGCGGAATCTCGTGGAGCGGAGCGTGATTCACGTGACCCGCAAGGATATCACGCTGAGGGACCGTCACGCGCTCATGCTGGCCGCCCGTCGGGCCTGAGCGCGAGAGGGCACTTTCGTCGCCGGGAGGGTCGTGAGTTACTCCGTGACCTTCTGGGGCACCCGTGGATCGATCCCCACTCCCGGGCCCCGCACCACGCGCTATGGCGGCAACACTCCCTGTCTCAGCCTGAGCGGGGCCGACGGCCATGTCGTCGTGCTCGATGCGGGCACCGGGCTCCGGGCACTGGGGACGGAACTGATGCGCTCCGGGACCGGCGTGCGGGCGGATCTGCTGCTCTCGCACACCCACTGGGACCATATCCAGGGCCTGCCCTTCTTCAAACCGCTCAGCGTGCGGGGAAGCAGGGTACGGGTCTGGGGCGCGGCTCAGCACGGCGTCGCGCTCGCCGAGATCCTCCACCGTCAGATGGACCCGATGTTCTTCCCGGTGCCGCTCGCCGCGTTCACCGCATCGCTCAACATCACGGAGATCCAGGACGGCGGCCCCGAAATCGATGATTTTCTGGTGCGGGGGTTCGGCCTGCGCCATCCCGGGACGACGCTGGGATATCGGCTTGCCCCGCGTGGTGGCGGCCCCGAGTTTGCGTATCTCACCGACAACGAGCTGGGCCCCGGGGGTGACTACCCGGTTCCCGAGGACTGGCGGGGCCAGCTGGTGGCCTTTTTGAGCGGCGTGGACACCTTAGTCCACGATGCGATGTACTCCGAATCGATCATCCGGGCCC
>DASSUE010000276.1:0-5751 GCA_035707305.1 Gemmatimonadales bacterium | reverse complement strand
CTTTGACGAAGTAGATCGGGAAGATCGCGGTCATGATCCCGACCTGCATCGCCGAGAGGGCCCAATCGTACATCGCCCAGGCGCGAAGCTCCGGGCGGTCGAGGCCGAGGCGGGCCAACAGGCGGGAAATGGGCATGGGGTCACGGAACCTACCCGGAACCGCCCACCCCGTCGACTGGCCTGCCGACTGTCAGCGGGCCAGCGGATCGATGGACCGAACCGCGGCGCGTAGCTGCTGGTCGGAGAGTTTGGTCAGCTGTAGGAGCAGGGGCCTGGATCGATCGAGCCCTGTCACATCGCCGGCGTGGACGTTCATCCACGCCAGCACCCCTTCCAGGACTCGTCGGTTCGCCTGGCCATGCGGCGTCCGGTCGCCGAGGTTCGCGTCCACGATGCCGTCGAAGGCGAGCCGCGGATACGGCGCGAACGCGACCTGGGAAAGCTTGGCCCGAAACTCTCGCTCCTCAGTGCTCAAGTCGGGATCGGCGGCATCGATGGCGTGGCGCCCCTCGTGCGCGAAGATCGAGCTTTCCACCGTGGCGCTGCCAAGCTCGCGGGTGAACGCGGCCTCGAGCTCCGTTCCGGTGAGACCGGCGCCGGCTAGGGAGTCCAACAGCGCCCGCCGGCCGTCGCGCTCGAGCCGAGCCGCGAGTCCCGGGAAGTAGGCGACCGCGGTGGTCCGAGCGCGAGCCAGATCTGCGGCACTGTCCGAGGCGATTCGGAGCGCCTCCTCGCGCCGGCCGGTACTGTCGTGCAGCGCACCCCACACCTCCAGCGGCTCGACCGCGTATAACGGGCGAACCTGTACGATCATCTCCGCGTTCGCCCAGCCGCCGTGCCCGGCCCGACCGTTCCAAGCCCAGGATTGGAAGCCGTTCGAGACCAGCGCGTCGAGCGCGACGAAGCGCACCGTCGCTTCGCGCCCATACTGGCGCACCTCCCGCCGCGCATCCAGGACGCTATGTCCATAGTGCAGATCCTCGTATCCGGCCGTGGTGCCGACATTCACGATCGCCCCGAAGCGGCGCGCCAGCTCGGTGGCCAGCGCGGCGGCATCGTACACTGGCGGCGGTCCGGTCCACACCAGGCGTGGCCAGAGTCGCGCTCCGCGGTACACCAGCGCCGACCGCCACGCCGCGGAATCGGATGTTCCCAGCAACGTGCGGCGGTAGTACTCGTCGGTCGTGCGCTGGACGTCGGCCACGAATCGCGCATAGGCGATCACCTCGGCCACATCGGCAGGCATCGAGTCCATCGCTGCCTGGTCGGACCCGAGCGCGAGCGCGGCCGCGGCGGCAAACCAGCGTGACCCGGCAAGCGCGCGGACAGTGGCGAGGGTGATCTCCGGGGACGCAAGTCCCCGCCTGAGTCGCGGGAGCAGCGTGTCGAGCGCTTGCCGGGGCGCAGCCAACGGCGCCGATGCCGAGTCGCCGGTGCCGACTAGGTAGTACGACCGCCACGCCGTGAGGGCGGCCGGTCCGTTGGCAGAAAGGATCGCACCCGCAAGCAGCAGCCGGGCCGGTTCCAGCAGACCCGGCGCGCCCTCGACCAGCGGCAAGAGCTCGGAGACTCTGGCTTCGATCGCGGCCTGGTCGCGCCGGGGGATGGGCTGGCCGGCGAGCCGCGCGGTCAGCGCCGGCTCGATCACCGCTCGCGCCTTGAGCGAGACCGCCTCCTGACGCTCGCTCGCCGTAATCGCCGACGGCAGCCGTTTCTCCGCCGCGGCCTGGGCGCCGGCCGCGTTCCCGAACGCGAGCCGCATCAAGACCCGCTCTCGGACGGTGGCGAAGCGGCCCCGCGGGAGCGGCATGCGCGCCAGCCATCGGTTGGCGGACCCCGTGTCCTGGTGCACCCGCCAGGCGATGTTCGCGAGCGTGGCGGCCGCTTCGATCCGGTGATCGGTCACCGTATCCTCGGCCATCACCTCCCGATATGCCTTTTCGGCCGCGGCCAGCTCGTGCTGCATGAACGCGCGTTCCGCCCGGACAAACGGCGGATCGGAGGGGACGATGCCCGCCAGGACGATCGACAGTGCGATCACGCTGCCCGGCTCTGCCAGCGACGCTCCACTCCGAGCTCGGTCAAGTCGCGGGGATCGACTACATAGCGAACCTCGACCGCGCGGGAGTCGGCCCGCTGTTCACTCGTGAGCTTGCCCCAGACGCGGGGCGCGAACAGCACCGGACCGCGGAACCTGACGTTCTCGAGCGTAGCGCCGGGGGACGTCTCGACCACCGGCAGCACGTCGAAGCGGCTGGCCGGAAGGATCCCGGCCAGATCGGCCGCGATGTTCGCCGCCATTCCCGCTTCGCGCTCGCATACGCGGACCACCGTGCGGCGGCCATGCCGGGTGAACGGGCGAAGGCGATCCGGCAGGCCGGGGTCGGGCCGAATGGCGACGAAACGCACGGTGGGAAACCGGGCCGGCCAGCGGGTGCGGATGTCGTTGTAATGGAAATACGTTCCCACCACGAGCCCCGCCGCCGGCTCGCCCGGCTGCTCCAGGGTCCAGGGCCGCGCCCGAACATCCCAGACCTCTTCGATCTGCCGAGCCAGATCGGCGGACTGGGTGCTGCTGCACTCCACGACCCACAGATCCTCCCGGGCCTGCGCGAGAGGGCGAGCGCCAGCCCGGCCAAGGCGGTCGCGCAGCAGGTCGATCGTGATCCCGAGCCGGGCTGCGTCGCGGAGCACCCGGTGCACGAATCGATCAACCTCGTCGAAGGCAAGGCCACGCCCGCCGGCCACGACGGTTCCGAACGGCGCGTGGGTGTGTACCAACCCTTGTCGGGCCAGCACGGCATACGCGTGCCGAACGGTGTGAAGGTTCACCTTCCAGTTCGCGGCCGCGGTACGGAGGGGCGGCAGCGGCGTCCCGGCGGGGAGGCCGCCGGTCGCGATCTGATAGCGAATCACCTCGGCGAGCTGGTGATAGAGCGGGACCGGACTTCGGGAGTCGAGTGCACTGGGCATGTCCCAATGTTATAGAACACTAGAACATGGGGCAAGGGCAACGCCCGGCCGGAACCGGCGGGCGGCCCCACTCCCGCACTCGGCGCGCACCTACGCCGCCTGCCGCTCCTCCCGGGCGGTGTGCCGCAGCGACAAGGCGACCGCCGTTGCCAGAATGCCGACGACGACCAGGAGCGAGAGCACCGTCGGGATCTTGACCCACGGGCTCGCCAGCATCTTGATCCCGACGAACACCAGGATGATCGCCACCCCGGGTTTGAGGTAGAGGAACTTGTCGATCATGCCCGCCAGCACGAAGAACAGCGCGCGCAATCCGAGAATGGCGAACACGTTGGAGCTGTAGACCAGAAACGGGTCGCGGGTGATGGCGAAGATGGCCGGGATGCTGTCGATGGCGAACACGAGATCGGACCACTCGACCACGACCAGCACCAGGAGGAGCGGCGTCGCGAAACGCTTGCCGTGCATGTTCCGGCAGAAGAAATCCGCGCCGCTATAGGCCGACGTGACCGGGAGCAGCCGGCGCACCAGGCGCACCACCGGGTTCTTCTCCGGCTCGAAGTGCTCTTCCTTCTGCGTCATCATCCGGATGCCGGTGACGACCAGGATCCCGCCAAAGACGTAGATGATCCAGTGAAACCGCTCCAGCAGGAGGGCGCCAAGCGCGATCATGATGAGCCGCATCACGATCGCGCCGAGAATGCCCCACTTCAGCACCTTGGGCTGCGCCTCCGCCGGAACGGCGAAGTACTGAAAGATGAGGATGAAAACGAAGAGATTGTCGACGCTGAGCGAGAGCTCGATCAGGTAGCCGGTATAGTACTCCAGCGCCGGAGTCGCGCCCTCCCGCCACCAGACGAACAGCCCGAACAGATGCGCGAGGACGATGAGCCCGATGCTCCAGCTCATCGCCTCCTTCCAGCTCAGGACGTGCGCCCGCCGGTTCAGCACGCCCAGGTCGAGGATCAGCAGTCCAACGACCAGGGCGGTGAAGCCGATCCAAACCGACGTCGCGTGATGGCCCAACTACCGGCCCGCCGCCATCGTTTCGAGCCGGGCAACCCGCTCCTCGGTGGGCGGGTGGGTACTGAACAGCTTGACGATGCCTCCGCCGTACGCCGCCAGCGGATTCACCTGGGCGAGCGGTGCCGCCGCCGGGGCAACCTGCATCGGGATGCGATGCGCCAACGCGTCCAGCCGCCGCAGCGCGTTCGCGAGCGGCAACGGACGGCCGAGAATCTCGGCGCCGACGCGGTCTGCCTCGAATTCACGCTGGCGCGAGATCGCGAACTGGATCAGCATCGCGCCGATGGGCCCGAGGAGGATCAGCGCAAGCTGCGCGAAGGGATGGCCACCTTCGTCATCGTGCGAGCCGCCGAACATCAGCAGGTACGGCAGGTTCGAGATGGCCCCGGCGATCCCCGCGGCGACGGTGGAGATCAGCATGTCCCGGTTCTTGATGTGCGCCAGCTCGTGCGCGATCACGCCCTCGAGTTCGTCCGGTGGCATGTGCTTCATGATGCCGGTCGTGACGGCGACGACGGCCTTCGACGGATTCCGCCCCGTGGCGAACGCATTGGGCTGTTCGTGCGGGGCGACCGCCACCACGGGCATCGGGAGGCCGGCGCGCTGGCGCAACCGGTCCACCACCGCGTATAGCTGGGGCGCCTCCGCCGCGCTCACCACCTGCGCGCCGTACATTCTCAGGACCAGTTTGTCCGAGAAGAAGTACATCACGAAGTTGAACAGGCTGCCGAAGATCAGGGCCATGACCAGGCCCTGCGATCCCCCCAGCAGCTGGCCGGCCATGAGGAAGATCCCCATGAGCCCGGCCAGCAGCACAAAAGTCTTCACGTTGTTCATCTGTACCCCCGCGAGCCGCGAGTTGGCCGCCACGAAAAAAGCGAGACTTCGTCCGCTGGCCGTGGCAGCATGGACGAAGGTCTCGCTCTGAGGGCCGGCGATCGGTGATCGCCGTCGCTCCTGCCGGACCGTGCCCGTTGGTACGGACAGTCTTGACGATCCGGGTGTCCGCCGACATGGCGGATGAGCTACTCCCCTTCAACTGGACGAAAAGTAACGCGCCCATGCGCCGGGTGCCAAGCACCCGGATGGAAGGTGCCCGGGTCGGCTTTCGAAGGCCGGCCCGGGCGGAGGAGCAGGGGCGTTGCGGGGTCGTGGTGCGGAGTCGGCTGGTGGATCAGCTGCCCGGCACGTAGGGCTGCCAGTCGCCGGTAGCGATCGCGGTGGTCTGGCCAGCCGTGATCTGCACGTTCGAGTGAATCTGCTTGGCGAACACGTAGAGGTTCGCGTTGCTGGGCGACAGGCGCACATCGTAGCACCCTGGCCCGAGGGACCAGTGGCCGGTCTCGCCGGTCTGAAGCAGGCCGCCGACGCCATCGTTGATGTCGAGCAGCAGGTCCGAGCCGAAGTCGGTGGTGCCGCAGGCGCGCACCTTGATGTAGTACACCGTGACGCTGGTCGGGTTCGAGACCTCGAGCGTTCCCACCGACGGCGACGGCGCCGGGTTAGACGGGCCGGAGGGATCCGAGGGACCGGACGGGCCGGAGGGATCCGACGGACCGGACGGGCCGCTGGGGCCGGTCGCGTCGCTGCCGCCGCCGCACGCCGTGGTGGCGAGGGAGAACATCACGAACACCGAGCTGAAGAATCGCCGCGCTGACATTGTTGCCTCCTGAGTGAGTCGTTCGCCGTGGACAGGGACACCGTTTCGAGCACGGCAGCAACGATAGGAGGCGCGGTCACCCCGCCTTCACC
>DASSUE010000275.1:0-10328 GCA_035707305.1 Gemmatimonadales bacterium | reverse complement strand
GGGCCGGCAGTTCCGGGTGGTGCGGTACGAGTCGAGCGATGCGAGTGCGGAATATGCCCTTCTCGATCGCGAGGTCACGGCCGTGCTGCACGTGCCGCGCCGCTTCGAGGAGAATCTGGTCCGCCAGGGCCATGCGCAGGTGCAGCTGGTCCTGAACGCGGAGGAGGGAGCCACCGCCGGCATCGTGCAGTCGAACGCCAATGCCGTCCTGGCGTCGTACGCCCGCGAGCTCGACGCCACGCTCCCCAGGGTGCGGCCGGCCGGGACCGCCGCAGCCCGGACCGCCGTCCTCGATCTCCGGACCCAGCGCTGGTTCAACCCCACGCGGAACTACAAGCACTGGATGGTGCCGGCACTGATGGTATCGCTCACGACCATCATCGGGCTCCTCCTCACTGCGCAGAACATCACCCGGGAGAATGAGATCGGCACGCTGGAGCAGCTCAACGTGACCCCGATGACCAAGATCCAGTTCATCGCAGCCAAGCTGATTCCATTCTGGATCCTGTCGATCGTGATCTTCTCGATCGGTCTCGCGATCGGGAAGGTCGTGTTCGACATCCCGATGCGGGGAAACCTCATGCTGGTCTATCTCGCCGCGACGGTCTATCTCATCGTCGTGCTCGGGCTCGGGCTCTGGATCTCCACCGTGACCCGCACGCAGCAGCAGGCGATGTTCGTGGCGTTCTTCGTGATCCTCATCTTTCTTCTGATGAGTGGGTTGTTCACGCCGGTGGATTCGATGCCCGATTGGGCCCAGCGCGTGGCCGAGATCAACCCGGTGAAGCACTTCGTGTTCATCATGCGCTCGGTGCTGGTGCGGGGCGCCGGCATGGAGACCGTCGGCCCGCCCATGCTGGGCCTCGCCGGGGGCGGCCTGGTCGTGCTCACGCTGGCAGTGTTGCGGTATCGCAAGTCAATCGACTAGAGCCGGGTCTCGTGACCGCCATCCGGAAAGCATCGAGCGCAGACCTGCACCAACTGGTCGAGCTGATGGCCGAGTTCTACGCCGAGGCGGGCTATCCGCTCAACCGGACCCTCGCCGCCGACGCGTTCGCCGCGCTGATCGGCGACGAGCGGCTCGGCTATGCCTGGCTGATTCAGGCGGGGGGATCGGACGCGGGGTATGTGGTCCTTACGCTGACGTTCAGCATGGAGTACGGTGGGCCCAGCGCATTCGTGGACGACCTGTTCATCCGGCCGGCCTTTCGCGGCCAGGGCCTGGGTACCCGGGTGTTGACCGAGCTCCGAGCGTTCTGCCTGGGGCTCGGCGTCCGCGCGATGCACCTCGAGGTCGGTCGCGACAACATGTCGGCGCAGACGGTCTACCGCAAATTGGGCTTCAGCCCGACTGACCGCGAGCTCCTCACGCTCACGCTCGCGGATCCCACCCACGTGCCTCACCCATGAACGAAATCACACGAGGCATGCTCTTCGCGGGTGCCGTGTTCGTGGGGATGCTGGTGCTGCTCGAGGTGGGGTGGAGGCTCCGTGTCCGTCACCATGCCACGCTTGGTGCGGCGGCGGGCGAGGGCCTGGGGGCGATCGAGGGCGCGGTGTTTGGATTGATGGGGCTGCTCACCGCCTTCACGTTCTCCGGCGCGGCGTCGCGCTTCGACGACCGCCGGGCGCTGATCGTGGAGGAGGTGAACGCAATCGGCACCGCCTATCAGCGCCTAGACCTGCTGCCCCCTGGCCCGCGCGCCCGGCTGCAACAACAGCTTCGCGACTACGTGGACGCGCGCCTCGCGATCTACCGGCACGTTCCCGATTCCGCGCGGGTGGCCGCGGCGGTCGCGCGGGTCATCGACTTGCAGGGCGCCATCTGGCAGGACGCCGTCGCGGCCGTCGAGGCCGCTCCGGTTCCCACGCTGGCCGGCCAGCTTCTTCCGGCGATCAACGAGATGTTCGATTACTCGACCCGCCGACTCGCCGCGACGCGGATTCACCCACCGGCCATCATTTACGGGTTGCTGGGCGTCGTATCGCTCCTCTGCGCGCTCCTTGCGGGGTACGCCATGGGCGGGACCGAGTCCCGCCCATGGCTCCATTCCGTCACGCTCGCCGCAGTGCTCGCGATCACACTGTATGTGATCGTCGATCTCGAGCACCCGCGGCTCGGGCTGTTTCAGATCGCGGAGTTCGACCAGCTGCTGGTGGACCTTCGGTCGTCGATGCGGTAGCAGCTCACGTCACCAGCGTGTCGAGTGCCTTGCGGTCGCCCACGCCGGTGTGGCGCCTGGTCTCTTTCCCGTCGCGGAACGCGATCAAGGTCGGAATGCCGCGAATGCCGAACTGACGCGCGATGCCGGGGCTGGCATCGGTGTCGAGCTTGAGCACCAGCACCTCGCCCTTCCGCGCCAGCGCGAAGTCGTCGAGGATCGGCGCCATGGCGTGGCAGGGCCCGCACCAATCGGCGTAGAAATCCACCACCACCGGCACGCTCGCGCCGCCGATGATCCGCTGGAAGTCTCCCTCCCCGACTTTCTGCGGTCGGTCCAGCGTCAGCGGTTTCTTGCACCGGGCACACTTCGGACGGTCATTCAGCCGGGCGAAATCCACCCGGTTGATCGTGCTACAGAACGGGCAGTTGACGAGAACGGGCCGTTTGGGAATGACGGTAGAGCCGGACATCAGGTATCTCTCCTTCGAGCAGCGAACCTGTACTCGGATTATCGCCGCCCGCCCGGCAGATACAAGGCGTTGGGCGCCGCCACGACCCAAACGGTCCAGGTGTCGCTGTTACGCCACGGCTCCCGGTTTAGCTTTTGAGGATGAGACCCGGAATGCTGCGCTGGAGCCTGGCGCTGGCCGCGCTTGGCTGCCGTCCCGACGCCGAACATCCACCATCGGGCGCCGGCGACGACCATCGGCCGCCGTCCGGAGTACCGCCCTCCCCCTGGACCGTCCGCCTCGACGGCATCGGGCCGATCCTGTACGGCATGGACGCCTCCGACGCACGCGCGGCGCTGGGCGACACGCTGGGCGACCCGACACCGGCTGACGGGTGCCTCTGGCTGGTGCCAGCGGGCGTCCCACCCGGACTTCGTTTCATGGTCGAAAGCGGCAAGATCGCGCGGGTGGACGTCGATTCGGCCGGCCTCCGCACCCAGGCCGGTGACGAGGTCGGCATGAGCGAGTCCGACCTCAGGGCACGATATCCACGCGCTGAGGTGCGGCCTCACAAGTACGATACGGCGGGCCGCTACGTCATCGTGCCCGACTCGACGGAACCGACGCGGCGGCTGGTGTTCGAGACCGATGGGCAACGCGTCGTCCGCTACCGCGCCGGGGTGGTCCCGTCGGTGGACTACGTCGAAGGCTGCAGTTGAGTCCCGGAATTCCACCGGTGGTCGCGCGCATCGCTTGGGGCGAACGCCGCTTCGACTTCACGTTTCCGGTCGACTTCTTTCCCGAGTTGATCGAGCGGCTGCGCGGCACCCCTGCCCGGGTCGCCGCGCGGCTGCCGTCGGTTCCCGCGGATTTGGTGCGGCGTCGAGTCAACGGACAGTGGTCGATGCAGGAGCATGCCGGGCATCTCGGGGATCTGGACACCGGACTCTTCCTGCCCCGACTGGATGACTACGAGGCTGGTGCCCGCATGCTGCGGCCGGCGGACATGGAGAACGCCGCCACCGAACGGGCCAATCACAACGCCCGCTCGCTCGCCGAGGTGCTGGAGCACGTCCGATCCGCCCGTGCCGTCGTGGTCGATCGGCTGGAGCGGTACGACGCCGCCTTCTTCAACCGGACCGCGGAACACCCACGTCTCGGAACCACGATGCGCGTGGTGGACATGCTGTACTTCCAGGCCGAGCACGACGACTACCACCTGGCCCGGATCACTGAGCTGATCCGCGCGACGGCGCCGACGGCGGGCGGCTGACCGGCCCAGACATCCTCCCGGCCCGAGCCTTTGTGATCGCGGGTGGCCTGTCTACGTTCCAACCCGTCACCCAACCTCACGCAGCAGTGCCCACCACCCGTGGAGGCTGCGCATGTCGCGACGCAAGATCTATCGCCTGGATCGCGTAGACGTGGAGCCCGGCGAGCTCCGGCCCGCCTCGTGGACGTTCGGTGGCGAGCCCCAACAGGGATTCGAACAGACCTACCACGTCACCGACGGCAACTTCGACGGTCGCAATCACTGGGAGTTCGTGGTGCGGATCCCGAAGCGCGCCGGTGAACCGCTGGAAGTGCGTCCGCGGACGACGCCCAACGTCCGGGTGTGGGCCGAACTTCCCGACCGGTCGATCATCTTCGTACGGGGAACCCTGGGCGACGCGAAGGGCAAGCGGTACTGCGTCGCGGCGCTCGCGGACGTGCGCGGCGAGCGGAGCCGTGCAATCGTCCGATCCGACCAACGTGATGCCTTGCCGGGCTGGTTCGACGCCCTGCGCCATCGGATGCGGGCGAAGGCGCGGGTCAAGCGCACCCGCGGCACTGACGGCGGTGCGCTGGTGCTGCTGGTGCCGGAAGGCGATCACGCAGGGATGATTCGCCTTTTCTTCGCTCTCAAGGTCTGGGTGTTGAAGGAAGGATTCGAGCTTGCCGCAGCCCATCACCGTCGTTGACGCATTCACCTCGGTCCCCTTCACCGGTAATTCCGCGGCAATCTGCATCCTGTCCGCTCCCCGCGACGACCGCTGGATGCAGGCGGTCGCGCGGGAGATGAACCTCGCTGACACTGCGTACCTCCTCCCCGAGGACGGCGGCTGGCAGCTGCGCTGGTTCACGCCGACCGTGGAGGTGGACCTCTGCGGCCACGCGACCCTCGCGAGTGCCCACGTGCTCTGGGACGAGGAGCATGCCGATCGCTCCGAAACGCTGAGTTTTCACACCCGGAGTGGGGTGCTGACAGCGTGCCACCGGGGCGACTGGATCACGCTCAACTTTCCGTCCACACCGCCGATGGACGCGGCAGCGCCGCCGACTCTGGCACCGGCCCTCGGCGTGCCGATCGTATCGGCCTGGCGTACCCCGTTCGACTGGATGGTCGAGGTAGATAGCGAGACGACGGTGCGTGCACTCGATCCGGACCTCGCCGCGCTGGCCCGGCTGGGGGGCCGCGGTGTGATCGTCACCAGCCGGGCGTCGTCGCCAGACTACGACTTCGTGTCGCGCTTCTTCGCGCCAGCGGTGGGAATCGCCGAGGATCCTGTAACCGGGTCGGCGCACTGCGCCCTCGGTCCCCTCTGGGGCCGGCGATTGGGACGGGACGAGTTAACCGGCCGCCAGGCGTCGGCCCGCGGCGGCATCGTCCGGGTTGCACTTCAGGGCGACCGGGTTCTGCTGAGCGGCCAGGCGATCACCACGCTCCGCGCCGAACTGCTGGCATGACCGACCCGGCCGAAGCGTTCCGCGTCGTCGATCTCCGCGTAGGACGGGTGCTCCGCGTCGAGCCGCACGCCGCTGCTCGGAAACCCGCGTATAAGCTTTGGATCGACTTCGGCCCGCTGGGTGAGAAACGATCCAGTGTGCAGCTGGTCGATCTCTACTCCGTCGACGCGCTGGTGGGAAGGCTGGTGGTGGCGGCCGTGAATCTCGGGCCTCGGGTCATCGCCGGATTTACGTCAGAGGTTCTCGTGCTCGGACTCCCCGACGATCAAGGACGGGTCGTGCTCCTGGGACCGGAGCGGGGCGTGCCGTTGGGAGGAAAGGTGTACTGACTCACTCCTCGGCGCCGCTCGAATCGGCCGGCCGCACCACGAGTCCGCTGACGGAGCCGTTGTCGGTCAGCGTCCACTGAATCACCATCGGCTGCGGCACCGCGTCGAACGACGATGTCCGACTGTACACCCGCTCCGCCCGCACGTCGGCGACGGCTTCGTCGACCGTGCGGCGCTCCTGACCCAGCCGAGTAACCGCCTTGCCCGCGAAGCGACCCAGCTCGGACGCACTCCCGAACACCCGCTGCATCTCCGGTGTCATTCGCTCCCACAGCTTGCCGTACTCCTTGCCGTACAGCCATGTAGTGTACGTGCGGCCCTGCTCGATGGTGGCCAGTGAGACGCGCTCCTTCGGCTGAGCGCATGCGAGGGCGAGGACGGCGAACGCGAGCGCGACGGCGCGCGTCGACGTGGGGAAGCGGAACGTGAGCATCGGGAGCGTCTCGATCAGGTCAGGCTGCTGAGGGACGGAGCCCACCCAAGGTGCAGGCTCGGGAACATCGCGCTGCAATGTACACAGGACGGCTTCGACACACGACCCCGAGGGTGAGTTCGTCGCCGACCGCGTGTTGAACTGACGGGCCGTCTCGGTGGGCGTTAAGCGCGGACCAGGCGAAAGATCGGAAGCTCCGGCGGACATCGAAACCGAGCACGGACATCGGCGGTGCCGATGCCGCGCCCGACGTAGAGAGGAACTGGCGTATCCCGGTACCAGCCGGCGAGGAAGCGGCCTGATCCGATCGGCGTGACCGGGCGCATGCCGGGAATGCGGATTTGACCCCCGTGCGTGTGGCCGCTGAGAAAGACCACCGGCGGCGACGCGGCACTGAGCTGCTCAACGACCGCAGGTTCGTGACCGAGCCACACCTCGGGAACTCCGGACGGGATGCCGTCGCGAGCAGCCGCGAGGTCCGGGCGGCCATGGATGAGATCGTCTAATCCGGCCAAGGCGAGCGTGGCGCCGCCCGACCGCACCAGCAGATGCGAGTTCACTAGAAGGGGCACGCCCGCCCGCTCCCACACCTGCGCGGCGGTCGCTGGCGTCAGTCCCCCGCGGTACTCCCAGTTGCCAAGCACCGCCGCGGTTGCCAGCGTCCCCCGCATACGGGGAGCAAGAGCCACGAGGTCGTCGGCCCCCGCGGCGTGCTCCAGCGCATCGCCGGTGTGCACCACGACCTCAGGACGTTCACGCTCAAGAAGGGTGAGAGCGCTATCGGCAGGCCGACGACAGGCGGGGAGGTGAAGGTCGCTTACTTGAGCGATTCGCAGCCCGTTGAGCGCGGCGGGGAGGCCGGAGACCGCGACGTCGTGCCGGCTGAGCTCGAGCCGGTTTGGCTCGATGGCAAACACGTCCGCCGCCAGCGCGGCCCCCGCGGCCGCACCAGCGGCGGCGAGAAACTGGCGGCGCCGCATGCTTGAATGTAACGCCTACTCAGCGACCTCCACGTAGACCTTGATGGCGTCCTTAGCGATCGTCAGCGGAGGGTGTATCTGCGTTCCCCGTCAGCTGGCGGCGGCGTCCGGGAGCGCGCCGTACCGCCGCTCCCGTCCATGATAGTCCGACACCGCCTGACCGAACAGCTCGGGGCCGAAGTCGGGCCACATCACGGGCAGGAAGCACAGCTCGGCGTACGCGCATTCCCAGAGCAGGAAGTCGCTCAGCCGGCGCTCCCCCCCGGTGCGGATGAGCAGATCCACCGGCGGGGCGTGAGAACCGCCGTGATCGACGATGGCAAGGAGGCGGGAGAAGGACTCCCGGGAGGGAACCGTGTCGGCGGTCAGACACTGTGCCGCCCGGAGGATGGCATCCCGGGCGGAATAGTCGATGGCGATCCGGAGATGCAGCGTAGCGCCACCCGCCGTCAGGGCCTCGGTGCGCTCGATGGCCGATCGCAAGGTCGGCCCCAGGCGGTCGCGCCGCCCGATCACCGTGAGCCGGACCCCGGTTTCGACGCACCTGGCTGCTTCGTCGCGCAGGTAATCCCGAAACAGGCGCATGAGCCAGCTCACCTCGCGGCCGGGTCGCTTCCAGTTGTCGGACGAGAACGCGAACAGCGTGAGCGTCCCGACCCCGAGCCCCGGGGCGGCCTCGACGATTCGACGCACGACGGCCGCCCCACGCCGATGCCCCTCCGCTCGCGAAAGCCCCTGCCGGGTCGCCCAGCGGCCGTTGCCGTCCATGATGATTCCCACATGGAGACTCATCACGGCTCGGCGCTCCGGGTGGCTCGAATGAGGGCCTCCATGTGATCGAGATACCGTTCCAGTGCCGAGCGACCGGCCGGGCTCAGGCGGTACATCGTCTTGGGCACTCGTCCCTCGAAGGACTTGGTGCAGGTGATGTACTGCGCCTCCTCGAGCTTTCGCGCGTGGACGCTCAGGTTTCCGTCGGTCGTGTCCAGGAGGCGCTTCAGCTCGTTGAAGGTGAGCGCATCGTTGACCGCGAGCGCGCTGACGATCGCCAGCCGCATCCGCTCGTGAATGAGGCGATCGAGCTCGAGCGCTTCTCCCCCACCATGCACCGCCCGCACAGCCGGCTCGGCCGTCCGCCCCGGCGACCCGGAGCGCGAGGCGCTTGGCTCAGCCACCGTACCTCCGAGCGATGACAGTGCCGAACGCGAGATGAAACCCACCGAACCCGATGGCCATGAAAGTGTTGCCCCAGGATGCCGGCGCGAAGAGCGCGCAGGCGCCGAGCACCATGAAACACAACCCCATCAACGGAACCACCCGAACCGAGTATGCCCCGCCGGTCACGACCCCAGTGCCGTAGAGCAGGAGCCAGGTTCCGGCCATGGCTTCCACATGACCAGCGCGAACCAGCACCAGGGTCAGCAACACGCCGACGAGAAGTGGTGGGACATAGCTGAGCACGAACCGGCGCCCGGATGCCGACAGGACGGAGGTGCCCGCGCGACCGGCCTTGATCACCATCATCCAGCCGCCGATGAGCAGCGCGAGCAAGGCGGCGCCGAGCCAGATCGTGACCCAGCCACGGTCGAGCGGACGGCCGTGCGCCGCGGCGGCGGCGACCAAGGCGGTGAGACCCATCGCGACGCCACCCCACCCCGGGACAGCCGTAAAAGGCGCCGCCCGCTCCATCGTGCGGCGGATGAACGAGAGGTCGTTGATGGCCCGGTCGTGCAGCGCCGGCACCGGACGATTGTCCGGACGGAGGGGGGTTACGGACGCCATGGGTGGCAAGCTAACGAACGAGCCCTACCGCAGCAAGTGCTTTACACCATCAAAGTAGGCACTGCTCGAGAAGCTGCCTGCCACAGGTCGATGATTCGAACCGCATCTGTCTCGTACGACGCAGGTTGACTCACTTCCAAGAGCGGTACACTATGGCCGCAGGTTCTCAATGATGAAATCACCTCCGGTTACCGCGCTCGCGCCGATCGACTATCTGGTCATGGCGATTTATTTCGCCGCGGTGCTCGGCGTGGGCTGGGCCCTCCGCCGGTCGGCTCGATCCAGCACCGATTTCTTTCTGTCGGGCCGGTCGCTCCCGGCCTGGATCACCGGTATCGCGTTCATCTCGGCCAACCTCGGTGCCCAGGAAGTGATCGGGATGGGCGCCTCCGGAGCCAAGTACGGCATCGCGACCAGCCACTTCTACTGGGTCGGCGCGATCCCGGCCATGGTTTTCGTCGGCCTCTTCATGATGCCGTTCTACTACGGTTCCCGGGCCCGCTCGGTCCCGGAGTATCTGCGGCTCCGCTTCGACGAGAAGACGCGCACGCTGAACGCGGTCTCGTTCGCCCTCATGACGATCTTTTCGTCGGGCGTGTCGATGTATGCGATGGGCAAGCTCTTCAACCTGCTTCTCGGCTGGAGCTTCGACGTCAGCGTGCTGGTGTCGGCCGTCATCGTGCTCGCGTACGTCCTGCTGGGTGGCTTGACCAGTGCGATCTACAACGAGGTGCTTCAGTTCTTCCTCATTGTCTTTGGATTCGCACCGCTGGTGATGCTTGGCTTGATGGCGATCGACGGGTTCGACGGCTTGAGCTTGCGGCTGGCAGAGGTGGCCGCCGGCCGCGGGTTGCCACCCAACGCGTATACCGACGCCTGGTCGGGTTTGGGGGACCCGGCCCGGAATCCGATCGGGGTCGAGTGGTTTGGGCTCGTGATGGGACTCGGCTTTGTGCTCTCGTTCGGATACTGGTGCACCGACTTCCTCGTCGTGCAGCGAGCGATGGCTGCCGAATCGATGACCGCGGCCCGCCGCACGCCGCTCATCGCCGCCGTGCCGAAGATGCTGTTTCCCTTCCTGGTGATCCTGCCGGGGATGATTGCCCTCGCGCTGGGCGCCGAGTACGCCACGGCGGGCGGCCAGGGGCTGGTCCCGCCGAAGCTCGGGCCGGACGGCACCCCGCTGCTGAATGCGGCCGGCGGCGTGGTGCTGGATTACGATCTCGCCACACCCATGATGCTGGTGCGACTGTTCCCCGCCGGCATGCTCGGCCTCGGGCTCACCGCGCTGCTCGCCTCGTTCATGTCCGGTATGGCCGGCAACGTGACGGCCTTCAACACGGTGTGGACCTACGACATCTACCAGAGCCACATCCGCCGCGGTGCGTCGGACGCACACTATCTCTGGATGGGACGCGCCGCGACCGTCGGGGGCATTCTGCTGTCGGTGGGCGCGGCGTACGT